>NZ_JACSMS010000020.1:0-23618 GCF_018618795.1 Exiguobacterium sp. s192
ATTCGATTTTATAATGAGCTACGGTATCAAAAACGATTAAACGGCTTAAGTCCGCTGGAATTCAGGGCTCAAGCCGTTTAAAAATTTTATATTATTTTACCTGTCTACTTGACGGGGAGTAGTTCAGGCAGCGCAAACATGCGCTTTTTCCTGTAGGAGTTGCGTGTAACGAGTAATTCTTTTTTTTAAGAGACAAGGGTGGCAGATGATCATTCTGCCACCCTTATCTTTGGAGAGATTGACTTTTGAGTCAGGCCCTTGTTTGTTTATCAGCGACTTTTGCGCCCGCTTATCAGAACCAACGATTCCGGATCATCAAGCAGGGAACGCCCGTCGGATTAGAGAAAGGGATGGAACACGAAGAGGAGGAGAGAATATGCGTTACCCAGCGACACCTTGCATTACCTTGAATGGCGCAGCGGCAGAAGCCATTGCGTATTACGACCGGACATTGGGGTTAAAACCACGCCGCATCTTATCGGAAACAAATGCGCTGGGACAACAGGAAATCTTTCATGCCCATTTGGCGAATGGTGCTTTTGAATTGATGCTGTGGGACGTCTCGTCAGCGATTCCGGCGGCTTCGCACATCCTGCTGTTGCTATCATTTGAGACGAGCGAAGAAATTTCAGCCGCCTACGCGGCACTGGCAGCGGACGGTCAGATCATGGAAGCGTTGGGCGTGCCGAGTTTCGGCGGATTATATGCTCAAGTGACGGATCCTTTTGGGGTCACTTTCGCTTTGGAATACTCCGAAAACGGACGCGAATCAGCCGGTTAACTGTTCCAATGCCAATAATTGCCGTTTCATGTTCAAACCACCCCAATAACCGGTCAAATCGCCTTTTTTGCCGATGATCCGGTGGCAGGGGATGACGATCAAGACACGATTCTTACTGATTGCCGTACCGACGGCGCGTGTCGCATTCGGTCGGTAGATCCGTTCCGCGATATCCGAGTAGGTCGCCGTCACGCCATACGGAACGTGACGCAAGGCGTTCCAGACCTCCAGTTGAAAAGGGGTTCCGATCAAGTGCAGCGGAAATGAAAATTGAGTCCGTGTGCCGTTTAAGTATTCCATCAACTGTTCCTGATACGGTTGCATGATCCGGGTGTCTTCGATGAGATCTGCACGCGGCAACTGTTTCCGGGCCCAGTCGGGAAACAGGTCGACCGGTTCGTTTAAGGCGCCGACGTAACACAGTCCATCCGTCGTCGCAGCAATCGGGAATGATGTACCGTTCCAGTTGAGCGTCGTAAAGTACAAGTCCATCGTTGTCCCTCCTTCAACTAAAAAATTCATACAACAAACCGGTCACTGTTCAGTTGACCGGTTTTTGGATTACGACTTCGTCAAGATAGCTTGTTGCCGGGGTGACAAGTGGATGGCTTGTCCAACCAAAGATTCGATGGCTTCCGTCCAGGCTTCATTCCGGCTTGGATGCGGCATGACCGGGAAACGGACATCTTCTTCTTTGGCCGCCATTTCAAGGGCTTGGGCAAAGGTGCCGGCGAGTTCAACCGATCCTTCACCGATCATATGAACGCCTAATAACAGACTCGTCGTGGCATCCGTGACGACTTTGACAAATCCACTGCCGGCTTCAATCGTCGTTGCGCCATTGGCATTTAAGGCGAATTGACCAACCCGGACGGCATGACCGGCATCCGTCGCCGCTTGCTCCGTCAATCCGATCGAGACGATCGGCGGAAGGGAGCGGATGACCGTTGGATAATAGGGCATCGTCGGGTCGGGGGATTGTCCCGCCAACTGTTCGGCGGTTCGTTTGGCTTCATGAATGGCCCGGGTTGCCAACGGCGGACCGGGTGTAACGTCACCAATCGCATAAATATGGGACCGGCTCGTTTGTCCGAACGGATCGACGGGAATCGTGCCGTCTTCTGCCATCGTCACACCGATGCGCTCGAGACCCAACTCCAACGTGTTTGGAATCCGTGGTAACGAGTGGAATAAAAACGGAGCGGTCCAGGTCGTTTCCTGTCCTTCTTTGACGACGGTGACCGTCACTTCATCCGTTGTCTCGATGGCGGTCACGATGCCCGTTACGAGTCGGATTTTTTGTTTTTTAAAGAGCCGCCGCAGTTCTTTGTCGAGGCTCGGATCGAGCTGAAACGCATCGGCGATCAATGTGACTTGTGTGCCGAGTGCCTGAAAACTCATTGCTGCTTCAATCGTGATATAGTCCTGACCGATGATGACGAGCCGGTCCGGCAAGTCGGTCAGCTGGTAGAGTTGTTCCGCATTTAAGAGGAGAGGGGACGTCTGCTGAAGACTATGGCTTCCGGTTGCGATCACGACATCATTGAACCGGTACGTGTCGAACTGATGTCCCTGTTCAACGCCGATCCGGTCGTCCGCCAAGAACGAGGCGGTCCCTTGAATGTATTCGATGGCGTTTGCCTGGCATAAAGCTTCGACACCGGTGCGTAACTGATGGACGATCCCGTCCCGGTACTTCACCAATTGGTTGAAGTCATGCGTCGGTTCGATCGAAAAACCAAGTGCCGTCAAATGATTCATTTGTTGTTTTACTTCCGCCGCATGCGCAACAACTTTGGACGGGATACAGCCTTTATTCAGACAAAGCCCTCCGAGCTGTGCTTGTTCAATCAAGGTCACTTTCCGTCCCAATTGACTGGCGCGGATTGCAGCTGTATAGCCGGCAGGACCGCCGCCGAGAATCAACAGATCACGTTCTTGGGTCAGTTCACCAACAACCATTTAGATCAACTCCATCAATAAAGTAGTGGGGTGTTCGATCAGTCCGGCAAACCGATTCGTAAAGGCGACGGCGGTCGCGCCGTCCGCCACACGATGATCAAAGGACATCGACAGATTCATCATCGAACGGATGACGATTTGATCCTGGTCGTCGACACAGACCCGTTTTTTCGTTTTGTGGAAGGCAATCAACGCCGTTTCCGGATAATTGATGATCGGCGTTGCGCCTGTACTGCCGAGTGGTCCGACATTACTCATCGTGAAGGTGCTCGCTTTGAGGTCCGCTGCCCGTAAATCACCGGTCTTGGCGCGGGTGGACAGATCTGCGACTTGTTGATGCAATTGTTGCATCGTCAGTTGGTCGGCGTCCCGGACGACCGGCACGATCAATCCGTCGGCCGTTTCAGTCGCGACACCGATATGGTACTGCCGCTCCAAAAGAATCTGTTCGTTTGCTTCATCGAGCTTGGCGTTGAAGACCGGGAAGTCTTGTAAGGCGACGATCAAGGCTTTGATGAAAAAAGCGTTGACGCTGATCGGTTTCCCGGCAGCTTTCAATTCTTCGCGCAATGCCAGCAAACGGGTCATGTCAACTTCTTCAAAGTGGGTGACATGCGGAATCGTAAAGAGTGACTGGGTCATCTTTTTGGCAATCTGTTTGCGGATACCCCGGAACGGAATCGTATCGACCGGCGCAGGTGGTGCCTCGACCGCGACTGGACGCTGATCGGGCTCAGGAGTCGTTCCGCTTTCAACGAAACGACGTACATCTTCTTCCGTGACGCGACCGGATGGATCGACAGCCGGAACTAGTTCCAGATCGATGCCAAGATCGCGGGCAATTTTCCGGGTGTAAGGTGTTGCCAACACACGTTTTGGACGTTCCTTCAGGAGGGCAGTCACGGTTGGCTGTAGTTGTTGCGGTTGCTGGGACTGTTCAACCGTTCGTTCAACGGTGACTGCCGTTTGTGCTTCCGTTGCCTCGATCAATAACAAGACTGTCCCGACGCCAACCGTTTGTCCAACAGGAATTAACAGGTCCGTGACGACACCGGACACCGGAGCCGGCAGTTCGGCGACCATCTTGTCAGTCGAGACTTCGACGACCGGTTGGTCAATCGTGACCCGATCGCCCACCTGGACCAGATAGTTTGCGATTTCACCTTCCGTCATGCCTTCCCCCACATCATGCAATTTCACTTCAATCATCCTGCTCACTCCTTAAAAATCGATCGTACGCTGGATCGCTTCAAGCACACGAGTCGGCGTCGGGATGTAATGGTCTTCGAGCGCGAATAATGGAACCGGCACATCGAATCCGGTGACCCGGGCAATCGGTGCCCGTAAATACAAGAACGAAGTATCATTGATTAAAGCAATCAAATCATTCCCGAGTCCACCCGTTGCCTGTGCTTCATGAACGATGACAGCCCGACCTGTTTTTTGGACGGAGGCGGCAATCGTCGTCCGGTCAAGCGGATAAAGAGTCCGTAAATCAATCACTTCACAGGAAATACCGCGTGTCGCTGCTTCGGTCGCCGCTTTTTGGGCAACCTGTACCATCGCTCCCCAGGCGATGAGTGTCACGTCTTGACCTTCCGTGACGCATTTGGCTTTTCCGATTTCAACCGTGTACGACTCACTCGGAACCGGTTCCTTAAAGGCGCGGTAACTGCGCATCGATTCGAGGAATAAGACCGGGTCCGGATCTTCAATTGCTGCAATCAATAAGCCTTTGGCATCGTAAGGGGTTGCCGGACAGACGACCTTTAAGCCGGGCATCGAGGTGAAGAGGGCTTCCGTACTGTCCGAGTGGATTTCCGGTGCCCGAATGCCTGCCCCGTAAGGAGCCCGGATGACCATCGGGACACCGTAACGTCCCATCGTCCGCATCCGGATTCGTGCGACATGCGTCATGATTTGTTCGTAGGCCGGATAGATAAAACCGAGGAATTGAATTTCGACGATCGGTTTAAACCCGTTGACCGCAAGACCGATTGATGTTCCGACGATTCCCGCTTCACTGAGGGGGGTATCGATGATCCGGTCTTCACCGAATTCTTCCTGTAGTCCGTCTGTTGCCCGGAACACCCCACCGTTTTTTCCGACATCTTCGCCTAAGACGAGTGTCGTCTCATCGGTCGTCAGTTTTGTCCGTAAGGCATCGGTGACAGCCTGGACAAGCGTCATCTCCGTTTGTCGATTGATTGGTGTTGCCATGTCAATTCCCCCTCGCTGTCAGGTAATCCGCTTTTTGACGGATTAAATCGTCCGGTAGTGTCGCAAACGTATGGTCAAACAAATCGTTGACGTCAGGTGAAGGGAAGGCTTCCATCGTTTTGACGGCCGCCTCGACCTCTTCTTGATGGCGGATTCGAATCGCTTCGATTTCCTGTTCCTCGTAAAACCCTTGTACCTTCATGAAATCTTCCAAACGGGTGAGCGGATCGATGCGGTCACGCGACCGGTCCTGATCGCGGTATTTCGACGGATCATCCGCCGTCGTATGCGCACCGAACCGCCATGTGACGGCTTCGATCAATGTCGGACCGCCGCCGGACCGGGCCCGCTCAAGTGCCTCTTGCATCGTGAAGTACACGGCAAAGACATCGTTGCCGTCAATCCGGACGCTCGGCATCCCGTAGGCCAACGCTTTTTGGGCAATCGTTTCCGAATGCATCTGTTTTTGGATCGGGACCGAGATCGCATACCCGTTGTTTTGATTAAACAAAATGACCGGTGCCTGGAAGACGCTCGCGAAGTTCATCCCTTCATGGAAATCACCTTCCGAGGTTGCGCCGTCTCCAAAATAAGCGACGGCGACTTGGTTCGTCCCTTTGCGTTTTTCTGCCCAGGCCGCACCAACGGCATGGGGAATTTGTGTAGCAATCGGCACTGCCGGCGGGAAGATGTGCAATTCGTCCGTCGGGACACATCCTTCGACACGTCCATTCCAGTACAAAAACGTCCGGACCATGTCAGCGCCAAAGGTCAGTGTCGCCCCGTGATCACGATACGTCGGGAAGACCCAGTCCTTGTTATGCAGCGCATAGGCACTGCCGACCTGTGCGGCTTCCTGCCCTTCAAACGGAGCATAGGTCCCGAGCCGTCCCTGGCGTTGCAGGTTGATCGCCTTGCGGTCAAACGTCCGGATACGGTTCATATGTGTGAACAGGGCGAGGCTTAGCTCCTTGGTCAGTAAGTCGGTTTTAGATGTATCGATCACTTGTCCCGCATCATCGAGGATACGGTGAATCGGAAATTGGGTTTCCATCGGTGTCACCTCCATTAGTCGTTACGGATGTTCCATTTTGGTTTGATTGTATTCGTAAAGATGTTGTTATGACGTGACCGGATTTGAATGCGTTTATTGCACATCCGGTCCGCTGCTTCAAGTGTCGTGATCGATTCCGCATGGGACTCGTGGAACACTTCGAGGACCGCATCATAGATGTGTTTGGTTTTCAGCAAGACCCGTTCATGGTTCGCCCCGTACAATTCATCAGCGACTTGAATCAATCCGCCGCCGTTGACGATGTAGTCCGGTGCATATAAAATGCCGCGTTGCTTTAATTCGAATGCGAGCGCATCCACTGCAAGCTGGTTGTTGGCAGATCCGCAGATGGCCTTACATTGCAACAAGTGGATGTTCGTGGCTTGGATGACGCCACCGTAAGCACAAGGAACAAAAATATCCGCATCCGTCAGATGGATTTCATGGGCGGCGATGACCCGGACTGTCCCCGGCGTTTGTTCTGCCCGTTCAACGAGCATAGCCAGAACCGTTTCATTGAGATCGGAGACGTATAAGTTAGCGCCTGCGTCCAACAGCTGTTCCGCGACTTTATAGCCGACTTTTCCAAGACCCTGGACCGCGTAACTCGCCCGGCTTAAATCGTCTGATCCATACAAGGTTTCGACGGTTGCGCGCAGACCATAGATGACACCTTCCGCTGTCGGGATCGACGAATCCCCGCTGCCGCCAAAGGCTTCCGGAATGCCGACGATCCGGGAGGTTTCCCGACTGGCGTGGACGAAATCGTCCATCGTCGTTCCCATGTCCGTCCCGGTATAGAAACGACCGCCGAGCGAATCGACGAATCGTCCGAAGGCCCGGAATAGTTCCGGCGTCTTATCGGTTGCAGGATCACCGATGATGACGGCCTTGCCGCCGCCAAAATCAACGTCAGCCGCTGCGCATTTATACGTCATGCCGCGCGACAGGCGTAAGACATCATCGAGTGCTTCATCGACGGTTGAATACGGCGCCATCCGGCATCCGCCGAGTGCGGGGCCAAGCGTCGTATCATGAATGGCGATGATGGCTTGCAGACCGGACACGGGATCGTTGCAAAAAACGACCTGTTCATGACCGGAGATTTTTTCCATGATGGACGGTGAGGGATTCGTAGACGGGTTCAACATATTCATAAGAAACATCCTCCTGACTTATAGTAAGCGCTTTCATTTTGGGATTTACAAAACACGCGGCGTCAACTTTTCCTGAATCAGCTGCTTCGTTAAGATGATTTGTTTCACCTCACCCAGACCGATGACACGCTCGCCGTGTCTGACTTCGACTTTTGCCAAGACGCGGTCGGGTGTGAGTTCGATGACAGTGGCTTCAATCCGGATATTTGATCCCAGTGTGGCCATCCCCAAGTGCTTCAAGGAAACGGCACCACCGACTCCTTCTTCCTGTTCTTCGAGGTAAGGGAGGATTAGTTTTCGGGCCGCCCATTCCATGTGATAGACCATCGACACGGTTGAATAGGCCGGATGGACGATCACACCTTCAAATTGAGCGAACATTTCTTCGGTCACAATTGCTTCAACGACGGCTGTATCTCCAAGCGACAAACCATTTCTCAACGTGATTCCCCCTTGATTCCGACCACAGCTGGTCTTACCAAAAATAGTATAACACTTGTCACACGATATTTTATCAATCAGTTACGAAATGAGCAAACATTTTCAGAAATATTTTCCAAAAAGAAATATCATTTTTGTGTTTTCTCTATAGGAAACGCCTTTACGGGTTATTTTGATTTAAATGGCGTCAGAAAAAAGTTGATTTGGGAGCTTTTAACAAAATGGAGGATTGACAATAATGTGAACGTATCGTAGTTTTATGATATAACCATTTTAAAACGGACGTTTATTTATTGTGTCGGAAAAGTCGAGGAGGTGCAATTTGTATAACAAGATTCTCGAAACGATGACGGCGGAAGTCAGGACAAGCTTACAGTTGGAACGCTTGCGCGAGACCGTACGTTATGTGACAGCGCATGTACCCTTCTACAGAACACAGTTTGCGGACCGCGGACTCGATGCGGACTCCTTGGAGACGTTGGCGGATCTGCAAAAATTGCCGTTCACCCGGAAAAGTGATCTGCGTGAACACTATCCATTCGGATTGTTCGCTGTTCCCCCGCAAGCAGCAGCCCGGATTCATGCTTCATCCGGTACGAGTGGAAAACCGACTGTCGTCGGTTATACCGAAGAAGATCTTGCGGACTGGTCGACTGCCGTGGCGCGTGGTCTGATTGCAATCGGGGCGGACAAAACCGACCTGTTGCACAATGCCTACGGGTACGGATTGTTCACAGGCGGACTCGGGTTGCACGCAGGGGCAGAACAGCTCGGAATGGTGGTCGTTCCTGTATCCGGAGGAAATACGGATCGGCAGATTACCTTGATTGAAGATTTTCAGCCGCGCGGCATTTGCGGGACGCCGTCTTATATGATGCATCTCGCAGAACGGATGGAAGAACGTGGTCTCGATCCACGAACGAGCAGTCTCCGCTACGGCATTTTCGGAGCCGAACCGTGGTCGGAGGAATTGCGGCAGACACTCGAAGAAAAATGGGGCATTCGCGCCTTCGACATCTATGGTCTCAGTGAAATCATGGGACCGGGCGTCGCAATGGAATGTCAGAAACAAGATGGATTGCACCTGATGGACGATTTGTTCATCACAGAAGTGATTGATCCCGTGACGGGGGAACCGATGCCGGAAGGACAAGTCGGGGAACTCGTTTTTACAAGTTTAAAAAAGAAAGCGCTTCCAATTATTCGGTATCGGACCGGTGATTTGGCATCCGTGACGACAGAACCATGTGCATGCGGGCGGACGACCACCCGGATGTCACGGGTCAAAGGCAGAACGGACGATATGCTGATCATCCGTGGCGTCAACGTCTTCCCGTCGGAAATCGAACGGGTCCTGTTGCAACAAACAGGTGTCAGTCCGCATTATCAAATTCACCGGATTCAACGCGGGGGTCTTGAGGCATTGGAGCTGCATATTGAAGCAGACAATGAAGCGAGCCCGGAAGACCTCAAACGAGCTGTCTGTCACGCCATAAAAACGGAATGTCTGATCTCCGTCAATCTGGTCTGTCATCCGCCATACGGTCTTCCCCGTTCAGAAGGAAAAGCAGTCCGGATCATCGATCGACGGATGGAGCCGGAGAAGAAGTTTGTTTAAGCAGAGGAGGAAACAAGATGTATGATGCGACACATCTATTCGAACCGCCGGTCATGACGGAAGAAGAAAAGCTGGCACGGTTCAAGGAACGGATCGATAACGGGGAAAAAATCGAAGCCGACGACTGGATGCCCGGTTTTTACCGCGATACGTTAATTAAATTGATTTCGATGCACGGCATCAGTGAAATCATGGGGGCTTTACCGGAAAAAGAATGGGTTCCGAAAGCACCATCGTTACGCCGAAAACTCGGCATCATGGCCAAAGTCCAGGACGAGATGGGGCACGGTCAACTCTTGCTTCGTGTCGTGGAAGACTTGATGAAGCCGTACGGAAAAACCCGGGCGGATTTGATGGATGACTTGTTCACAGGACGCCTCAAGTTCCACAATGTCTTCCATATGCCGACCCGGTCGTGGGCGGATGCCGGAACAATCGGTTGGCTTGTTGATGGAGCGGCAATCATTACCCAGACGAACATGCTCGGTGCTTCGTATGGTCCGTATGCGCGGGCGTTGCAACGGATTTGTGCGGAAGAAGTGTTCCATGCCCAACATGGTGAATCGATCATCATGGCACTGGCGGAAGGAACACCCGAACAAAAAGCAATGATTCAGGAATCACTCGATGAGTGGTGGGAATCCCTGTTGATGTTCTTTGGACCGGCAACAAAAGAAACGACCGGCACTTCAAAACAGGACGTGACGATTGCGTATAAAATCCGGACGAAGACGAATGAAGAATTGCGTCAAAGTTTCTTTACGAAATATGTTCCCCGGATCCGTTCGCTTGGTCTCGTCATTCCGGATCCGACGTTACGGTTCGACGAGGAGACAGGACAATGGATATACGCCCAACCGGATTGGACGGAATTCAAAAAAATCATTCAAGGCGGCGGTCCCCGTTCGAAGGAGCGGCTCGCGTTACGCCAAACGTCTTATGAAAACAATGCCTGGGTCCGTGAGGCACTTGCTGAAACGATCGGCTGAAGGAGGAAACATCATGACGGAAACGTTTTATCAGGAGTTTGAGATTTTCAGTAAACGGACACCCAACGCGGCTTTTACGCATCAATTCAGTCTGCTCGCCCCGAATAAAGAGATGGCGTTGCTGATGGCGCAGGAAAACTTCATGCGCCGGGAACCGGTCGTCGATATCTGGGTCGTCAAACGGGACGATATCCGGGGAATGACGCCGGACGAAAAACAAATGTTGCAACGGCTCGACAACAAAGATTACCGGACGACAAAAGGATACGGATATCTCAAGAAAAAATGGCGGCATTACGAGCAACAGATGCTCGATGAGAAAGAGATCATGTCGTGGCAGGGAGGCGATTCGAAATGACGGAAGCAGAACGGTTGGCTTTAGCCTCCCTTATGTATCAACTGGCGGATGACGATTTCCTTTATGCCTACCGCGGATCGGAGTGGCTGGGTCTGGCACCGCATATCGAAGAAGATGTCGCGTCCTCCTCGATTGCCCAGGATTCGATGGGACATGCGGCGATGTATTATCAGTTGCTCGAGGACATCGGTGAAGGAAAAGCAGATGCACTTGCTCATGTCCGTCTGGCGCACGAACGGAAAAATTCCGTCCTCGTCGAACGGGTCAACGGTCCCGGTTACTATATGGAAAATCCGGAGTATGACTGGGCGTATGCTGTCGTTCGTAATTACTGCTACACGCTCGCGAAAAAGGTCCGCATCGACTCGTTGAAAAAAAGCAGTTATGCGCCGCTCGCAGCACTCGCCGTCAAGGTCAACATGGAATTGTATTATCACCTGTTGCACTGGCAAACGTGGTTCACGCAGTTGTATCAATCGACGGAAACCGCCCGTCAGAAGATGGATGCTGCCCTCGAACGGGTGCTCGCTGACTTCGGGGATCTGTTTGACTACGGCGAAGCGACGGAAATCATTGACGAGATGCGGTTGATCGAAGGACAAGGGATCTTAATTGACCGCTGGTACCAAGCCTTGACACCGGTCCTCGTAGATTTAAACGTCACGCTGCCGGAAATGAAGATGACTTATAACGGACGAAACGGGGAACATTCGCCTGACTTAAACGATGCCTTATCGACACTCGGTGAAGTATATCTGCTCGATCAGTCAGCAGTATGGTGAAGGAGGAACGGCAGATGACGACAGGACTGGAACAAGAAATCCGACAGGCGCTCGACACGGTCAAGGATCCGGAAATTGATGCCGTCAGCATTCTCGATCTCGGGATGTTCGAAACGATGGAGTGGACGGAGACGTCTGACGGATATGCTGTCCGCGTCACGCTGCTTCCGACATTTTTAGGATGTCCTGCGCTTGAAATCATTCAAAAAAATACGGAAGCTGCGTTGTTACAAGTCCCGCAGGTCCAGACGGTCGACGTCGTGTTTCTCTTTGATCCACCGTGGACGTCGGACCGGATCACCGACCGCGGCATGACCGGACTGAAGTCCTTTGGGATTGCACCTCCGCGTGTCATCGACGGTCATTGGGAAATCGACTGTCCGTATTGCGGCTCGACGTTCGTTTCGATCGAGAATCTGTTTGGTCCGACGGCTTGCCGGAGCATTCTGTACTGTAAATCATGCAAAAATCCATTCGAGGCGATGAAACCCGTCTCTACTCTCATGTGAAGGAAGGTAATCATTATGGTAAAACTAATCGCGCTTTATACACACCCGGAGAACAAGGAACAGTTTGATGAGCATTACTTCAACGTCCACGGTCCACTGACGGCTAAAATTCCAGGGTTACAGGAAATGACGGTTACGAAAATCGTTGGTTCACCAATGGGCGGGGACGGAAAATACTATTTGATGTGCGAGATGGTCTATGAAAGCCATGAAACGATGCAGACCGGCATGCGTTCGCTCGAGGGAAAAGCGTCCGGCAAAGACTTGATGGGATTTGCGGGAGATCTCGTGACACTGATGATCGGTGAAGAAGTCCATGCTGACACGACAGTACGTTAAGGCGGACGTCGACGGTCAGATTGGCCGGATCCGGCTCAATCGTCCAGAGCGTTACAATGCCTTGAACCGGACGATGATCCGAGAAATTGTCGAGGTGATGGAACAATTTGATCAGGATGAAACGGTGGCTGCCATCGTGTTGAGCGGGGAAGGAAAGTCGTTTTCAGCAGGTGCTGATATCGACGAGATGGTCGACGCGACACCGATTTCGATGGAGTTGCTCGACCCCTTTGCCGACTGGGACCGCATCAGCCGTCTGCATAAACCGTTGATTGCGGCGGTCCACGGATTTGTCCTCGGCGGTGGCTTTGAATTGGCACTGGCGTGTGATTTGATTTACGCGACGCCCGAGACGCAGTTTGGTTTTCCGGAAGTTGGATTGGGGGTCATGCCGGGAGCCGGCGGAACCCAACGATTGACGAGACGAATCGGTCGGACACGGGCGCTTGAATGGTTATGGACGGGGGAACGGATGCCGGCACTGGAAGCGGAACGCCTTGGCATCATCAACCGCGTGTTCGCATCGGAACAATTCGAACATGAAATCATGACGCGCGCACACCAAATCGCTGCCCAGCCTCCGGTATCCGTTCGTCTGATCAAAGATGCCGTCGATAAGGCGGGAGACTTGTCGTTACAAGACGGGATGGACCATGAACGGAGAAATTTCTACTTATTGTTTGGAACAGCCGACCAGACGGAAGGCATGCAAGCCTTTTTAGAGAAACGTCAACCGACATTCAAAGGAAACTAAAAGGAGTGGAAGCTATGTCAACGGTACATGAAAAAACAATCGAGATGAAACGGTCCGTCTATCACTTGCTGATTAATGGCGAACAAGTCGAGGGGACAACCGGCGAAACGTTTAAGACCTACAATCCGGCAACCGGGGAAGTCATCGCCGAAGTCGCCAAAGCATCAAAAGAAGATGCGGATCGGGCGGTGCAGGCAGCACGCGAAGCGTTTGATCACGGAAAGTGGAAGATTTGGCCGGTCGGTCGCCGGGCGCAAGTGCTCAATAAAATCGCCGGCATCATGCGTGCCCGGTTCAATGAACTGGTGGAACTCGAGATTTTAGATACCGGTAAGTCATTAGCGGCCGCACAAGGACAGATCACGCAAGCGATTGAAGACTTTGAATTTTATGCCGGTGCCATCGTCGGTCACCGCGGTGCCGTCAATAACGTACCGGGACAGTTCCACAACTATACGGAAAAGGAACCGGTTGGTGTCTGTGCCCAAATCATCCCGTGGAATTATCCGTTGATGATGGCAGCCTGGAAAGTCGCGCCGGCTATCGCCGTCGGCTGTTCGGTCGTCGTGAAGCCGGCGACCCTGACACCTCTGACAGCAATCATCCTCGGTGAAATTTGCCTCGAAGCCGGTGTGCCGGCGGGTGTCGTCAACGTCATTCCGGGATCGGGCCGGGAAATCGGCAACCATCTGGTCGAACACCAAGCTGTTGATAAAGTCGCCTTCACCGGTTCGACACCGGTCGGAAAAGATATCATGGGTCGGGCGTCGGAAAGCTTAAAACGGGTCACACTGGAACTCGGCGGCAAGTCACCGAACCTTGTATTTGAGGATGCCGATATCACGGCAGCCGTCGACGGGTCACTGTTCGGGATTTTCTATAACAGCGGTCAGTCGTGTGAAGCACGGTCGCGCCTTTATGTGCACGAAGACATTTACGAAACGTTCATGGAACAGTTCGTCGCGAAGACGAAACAACTTGTTCTCGGCAATCCGTTTGATAAAGGGACACATGTCGGGGCAATCATTGACCAACAACAACTCGACGTCATCGACGGGTACGTCCAATCAGCGAAAGCAGACGGGGCGACCATCTTAACGGGTGGTCAAGTCGAGCAGGTGGCCGGATTTGAAAAAGGTTTCTGGTATGCGCCGACCATCATCACCGATGTGACACACGACATGAAAGCCGTCCAGGAAGAAATCTTCGGACCGGTCGTCGTCGTGATGAAGTTCAAGGATGAAAAAGAAGCGGTCCGTCTGGCGAACGATACAGAATTCGGACTCGGTTCCGCCATCTGGACGAAGGACGGGGCACGGGCGACACGAATTGCCAATCAGATTAAAGCCGGCATCGTCATGATCAACTGTCCGTTCTCGGCTTTCCCGGGGACACCATTTGGGGGTTACAAACAATCTGGTTTCGGACGTGAACTGTGTATCGAGACACTGGATTTATATACGGAAACGAAAAGTATCCTGTCGTATTACGGAAGTCGTCCACTCAATCCGTTCGGACTGTAAAACCAAGCGTGCGGACGTTCGTCCGGACGCTTTTTTAAAGGAGGAAATCAGATGATGGTTCAGCAACTAGTTGTCGTAGGATCCGGTGTGATGGGAAGGGGCATTGCCTATGTCGCAGCCGCAAACGGGTTGGAGGTGACGCTCGTCGACATCGAGCAACACCTGCTTGCATCAGCCCAGCACGAATTGGAAGCAATTGCCGATAAAGCAATCATCCGCGGAAAATTAACTGCGGAAGAGGTCGACCATCTGTTCAACCGACTAAACTATTCGACGGATCTCGTCGGGACTGTCGGACGGGCGGATCTCGTGATTGAGGCCGTTCCGGAACGGCTCGACATCAAACGGACGGTCTTTGAGACACTTGACCGCTATGCACCGGACGGTTGTGTTTTCGCGACCAATACCTCGACGATGAGTCCGACGGAAATCGCTTCGTTTACCAACCGGCCGGAGCGTGTCATGGCGATGCATTTCTTTAATCCGGTTCACCGGATGCCGCTCGTCGAACTTGCCCGGGGTCTTGAAACGTCAGAAGAGACCGTGTCGATTTGTGAGGATGTCGCACGGCGGATGGGTAAAGAGACCGTCGTCATTCAGGAGTTCCCGGGATTTGTCACGTCCCGGATCAGTGCCCTCGTCGGTAACGAAGCGTTTTATATGTTACAAGAAGGACTCGGGACACCGGAGGAAATCGATAAGGCGATTAAGCTCGGGTTGAACTATCCGATGGGACCGTTTGAACTCGGGGATTTGGTCGGACTCGACACCCGGTTGAACAACTTACGGTACCTTCATGAAAAACTCGGGGAAAAGTATCGTCCGGCGCCGCTGCTCGAACAATACGTCAA
The DNA here is from genome assembly GCF_018618795.1 of Exiguobacterium sp. s192. NCBI lineage: Bacteria > Bacillati > Bacillota > Bacilli > Caryophanales > Exiguobacterium > Exiguobacterium sp. s192. The sequence goes on from NZ_JACSMS010000020.1 coordinate 15,339, forward strand.
AGCCGGACGGCTCGGACGGAAAACCGGGCGGGGTGTCTATGATTATTCGGACAGCGGGGTGAAAACACCATGAGACGCGTTGCGATCATTGATGCCGTTCGAACACCAATCGGACGGTATAACGGAGCCCTCAAAGCGGTCCGGGCGGACGACTTGGGCGCCTGTGTCATCGAGGCACTCGTCCAACGGAATCCGCGCGTCGATCCGAAAACAATCGAAGAGGTCATCTTCGGCAATGCGAATCAGGCGGGTGAAGATAACCGGAACGTCGCCCGGATGTCCGGCTTACTCGCCGGTCTGCCGGTCGAAGTCGCCGGGACGACTGTCAACCGCCTGTGCGGTTCGGGACTGGATGCCGTCATTGCCGCGGCACGCGCGATTGCGCTGAATGAAGGCGATATCTACATTGCCGGAGGGACGGAAAGCATGACACGGGCACCACTCGTCATGGCGAAGCCGGAAACCGGATTTGCCCGCGGCAACCCGGCTGTCTACGATACGACGATCGGATGGCGGTTCGTCAACGATAAACTGGATGCGAAATACGGCACGGATTCGATGCCGGAAACGGCCGAACATGTGGCTGTACGGTACAACATTACACGCGAAGTTCAGGATGATTTTGCATTCATGAGTCAACAGCGGGCCAAACAGGCGATGGAAGTGGACCGTTTTCAAGCAGAACTGGTTCCGGTGCAGTATACGACACGGAAAGGACAAGTCGTCGAAGTCGCTGTCGACGAACATCCCCGTCCGGAGACGAGTCGGGACAAACTCGGAACGCTCAACAGTTTGTTTGCGGACGGAACCGTCACGGCAGGCAATGCTTCTGGTGTGAATGACGGGGCGGCAGCCTTACTGTTGATGAGTGAGGAGACGGCCAAACAGCTTGGTTTAACACCGCTTGCGTATTACCGGGCGAGTGCGGTCGCCGGGGTTGAACCGTCCGTCATGGGTATCGGACCGGTTGATGCGACGCGTAAAGCCTTGGACCGGGCAGGATTGACGATCGACCAGTTGGATTTGATTGAATTAAACGAAGCCTTTGCGGCACAAAGTGTCGCGTGTATTCAGGAACTCGGATTACCGGTGGAGAAAGTGAACGTCAATGGGGGGGCGATTGCCTTTGGTCATCCGCTTGGCGCAAGCGGTGCCCGCATCCTGACGACCTTGTTGCACGAAATGTGCCGGACGAACCAGACCTACGGCTTGGCGACGATGTGTGTCGGTGTTGGTCAGGGCATCGCGTTAATTGTCGAACGGGAGGGACTTGTATGATTCATTTTGAACGGATGGACCAGATCGGATTGATTCGGCTCGATCGACCGGAGCGGATGAACTGTTTGGATTACCCGACACTGGTGGAACTTCAACAACTCGTCGAAACGGTCCGGCAGGATGCGACGATTCGTGTCGTCATCTTCACGGGAACCGGCAAAGCCTTTAGTGCCGGGGCAGATTTAAAAGAGCGGACGACGTTGACGGAACGTGAAGTCCGGCGGAATGTCGAGGCGATTCGGGACGTCTTTACGAACATCGCCGATCTGCCGCAACCGACGATTGCTGCCGTCAACGGACATGCACTCGGCGGCGGGTTCGAGTGGATGCTCGCTTGCGACTTCCGGATCATCGTCGAAGGGGCATTGGTCGGATTGACGGAAACGAGTTTCGGCATCATTCCCGGTGCCGGCGGGACGCAACGATTGCCGCGGTTAATTGGAGAGACGCGGGCGAAGGAACTGATTTTCACGGCTAAGAAGATTGATGCGGCGACTGCGGAACGATACGGCATCGTCTCTCGCGTCGTTCCGACGGTGGAGGAGTTGCTGCCAGTTTGTTTCGCCTTCGCCGGCGAAATGTTGCGAAATGGACCGGTGGCAATCCGCCAAGCCAAACAGGCGATTGATCAGGGACTCGACCACCCGATCTCAGACGGGCTGAAAATCGAGACCGCCGCCTATGAAGCCGTCATCCCGACGGAAGACCGGATGGAAGCATTACGTGCGTTTGCCGAAAAACGGACCCCGCAGTTTCAAGGCAAATGAGGATGGTCGTCACCTGAAATAACACGTATACTAACGGTAAACAAAAAAACGTTATATCAAAGAGAGAGTGAATGACATGAGTGCGAATACACAATCGATGATTTTTACCGTATACGGGGATTACATCCGGCATTACGGCAATCAAATCTGGGTCGGCAGCTTAATTCGTCTGCTCAAAGAATTTGGTCATAATGAACAGGCGGTCCGGGTCGCCGTTTCGCGGATGGTCAAGCAAGGGTGGTTGACGTCACAAAAACAAGGCACCAAAAGTTTTTATTCGCTGACGCCGCGTGGGGTCGAACGGATGGAAGAGGCAGCAAGACGGATCTACAAATCAACGCCTCACGTCTGGGACGGGAAATGGCGGACGTTGATGTATACGATTCCGGAAGACAAACGGCAAATCCGGGACGAACTGCGGAAAGAATTGTCATGGAGCGGGTTCGGAAACTTATCAAACGGCGTCTGGATTTCACCGAATCCGCTCGAAAAAGAAGCGGAGCGGTTGATTGAAGCTTATGGCATCACCGAGTATGTGGACTTTTTCGTCGGCGAATATCATGGACCACAACCGGATCAATCACTGGTCGAACGGGCTTTTCCGCTGGATGAGTTGCAAGAACGGTACGAACGGTTCATCGCCGAATACAGCCGGCGCTACATCGTCCATCAAAGTCGGATTCAACTCGGCGAGATGGATGAAGAACAGTGTTTCGTCGAACGGACGACACTTGTCCATGAATACCGGAAGTTTTTGTTTACCGATCCCGGTCTGCCGCAAGAGTTGTTGCCGGACGAATGGAGTGGCCACCACGCCGCATTATTGTTTGAACAGTATTACCGGTTGCTCGCCGAACCGGCAAGCCGGTTCTTTGAAGCGGTGTTTCAGGAAACGCATGACGTCACACAAAAAAGTGCCGACTATGATGCGTCGGAACATCCGTTGTTTGCTGAACGGTAAAAAAACGCTCATCCCGACGTAACGAGATGAGCGTTTTCTTGATGACGTTCAGCCCTCGGCCAGTTGCTTCCGAAAAGCATATCCTTTATCGACATAGGAATCGATCGATTCTTGAATCATTTCCAAGTCGGCCGGTGTCAGTTCACGGACGACTTTTCCGGGCGACCCGATGATCAAGGAGCGGGGCGGGAATTTTTTGCCGGACGGAATCAACGTATTGGCTCCGATGATACACTCTTCGCCGATTTCAGCATGATCGAGAACCGTCGCGCCCATCCCGACGATGGAACGCCGTCCGATTTTACAACCGTGCAGGATCGCATTATGTCCGACGGTGACTTCGTCCTCGATGATGACCGGAGCACCCTCGTACAGGTGAATCGTTGCATTGTCCTGGATACTGCACCGTTTACCGATTGTAATCGGTCCTTCGTCCCCGCGGAGGACGGCATTAAACCAGATCGTCGATTCTTCGCCAATCGTCACGTCACCGATCAAAAAAGCACCGGGAGCGACAAACACGTTTGCCGCAAGGGCAGGAGACAGATCGCGGTATGGAATGTTCATCAAACAACGCCTCTTTTCTAAAAATGAATTAAAATTCAGTCTTACATAGTATACCATTCTTAGTGACGGAAACGGAGGGAGACCATGTCTCGTGTATGTACCAGCTTACAGATTGAAATCCCGATTATTCAAGGGGGAATGGGAAACATCAGTCATGCCGAATTGACGGCCGCGGTTTCGAACGCAGGGGGACTGGGGACGATTGGCTGCGGAACGATGTCGCCCATTGAAGTCAAACGGTTGATTGAAGCCACACGACGCCTGACGTCACGTCCGTTTGCCTTGAACATCGCGATTCTTGTTTCCCCATATACGGAAGACTTGATCACGTTAGCAATCGAGGAACAAATTCCGGTCGTCTCGTTATCTGCCGGAAACCCGGCGCCTTTTCTGGGACGTTTACAGGAAGCGGGCATCCGGACGATTGGTGTCGTCGCGTCCGTCAAACAGGCGGTTAAAGCGGAACGGGCCGGGATTGATTTACTGGTGGCGGAAGGAGTCGAAGCGGCCGGGATCAACTCACCGCTCGAACTGACGACGATGACATTGATTCCGCAAATCACCGATCAGGTCACGATTCCGGTACTTGCGGCCGGAGGAATCGGCGACGGTCGTGGTCTTGCTGCTGCCTGGATGCTCGGGGCGGAAGGCGTTCAACTGGGAACCCGGTTGATTGCGACACAAGAGTCCTGTGTGCACCCGCAGTATAAAGACCATCTTGTGCAGGCGGATGATCTCGAGACACGGATCATCGGGCGTAAGGTCGGACAAGTCCGGCGTGTCTTGAACGGGGCGTATGTGGACGGGTTACGTCCGGCGTCGCTCGCTGAATTCCAAGAAAAAACGAACGAATCGTTTCATATCAAAGGGGCACTTGAGGGCGACGAGACAGCAGGATATGTCAACGCCGGTCTTGTTTCCGGCTTGATTGAGGATATTCCGACCGTTCAGGCATTATTTGACCGGATGATGGACGAGGCGCATGAACGGATTTCGCGACCATTTCCGTAAACGCATAACGGATTGATTTCAGGAGGAGGCCAGTTGGTCTGCTCTTTTTTTGTGTTTTTGGCAGTTTAGGACATTTGTCCTTTTCAAAGCCGGGTGGAATGCGGTCTACTCATAATTGGAGAAAAAGGAGGATGAAGATGCAAGGAATCGTGTTTGCCTTATTCAGTGGATTGTTTATTGCCTTGCAAGGCATTTTTAATGCCCGGCTGGGTGACGCGGTCGGTCCATGGTTATCCGTGACAATCGTTCACTTTGTCGGTTTGATGGGTTGCTTGTTGATTTACGGGTTTGTCCGTGACCGGAAAATCGGTGGTTTTCGAAAGTTGCCGTTGATTTATGCCAGCGGCGGATTGCTCGGCGTGTTAGTCGTCGTTACGGAACTGACGTCGATTCAACTGCTTGGAATGACGTGGGCGATGTCGTTGTTACTCGTCGCACAGATTCTATGTGCTTTTGTCATTGATTTGAACGGCTGGTTCGGTGTCATCAAAAAAAGCAGCAACCGGGGGCAATGGGTCGGTGTCGGATTGATGTTGACCGGCGTCTTGATTTTTTCGCTCGCCTGAAATGAATCAAAGGAGGAAACCAAATGGGATTAGGAATGTTTTGTGCCGTCGTTGCCGGGATGATGATCAGTTTACAAACCGTGTTGAATGCGCGGATGAGTCATGCCTTCGGCGCATGGGCAACGACGACGTTAGTCTTTCTTGTCGGATTGCTCGGCTCGTTGCTTGCACTACTCTTCTTTCGCGGTGGAACGCTCTCGGCAGTCCGCGAAGTTGAACCGTTGTATTTGTTTGGCGGATTAGTCGGCGTCGGGGTTGTTTTTTGTGTCATGCGGGGGATTCAACTGCTGGGTCCTTCAATCGCAATTTCGGTCGTCTTGATTTCGCAACTGAGTTTTGCGTTATGCGTCGATGTTTTCGGTTGGTTTGGTCTGCCGCAGGTCGATTTATCGCTTGGACAGATAGCGGGTCTCGCCGTGATGCTGACCGGGATTTTTGTTTTAAAACGGTATCAAGTCGTGGATGAGGCGGAGCAAGCAGAGGATGTCAAAGCGATTTCCTGAGTGGACGACAAAAGGTACGTCACGTTGGACCGCGAGACCTCGGCTGGAAAAATCAAAGAAGGGATTGCCCATCCGTCTGAGAGGGCAATCCCTTTTTGCACTTTGTTTAGACTGTTGCCTCTTCTTTCCAGGCGACGTCGATAAAGGCATCGCGACCGGACGCTTTCCGGTCTTTTTTGTAGTGCGCCGGATTTTTTTTGTGGAAGTCCTGATGATATTCTTCCGCCGGATAAAAGGCGTGTGCCGGTTCAATCCGTGTGACGATCGGTTGCTTAAAGCGGTTTGTTGCTGCTAACGCGTCACGCGACGCAATCGCTGCGAGACGTTGTTCTTCCGTATGATAAAAAATTGCCGGTGCATATTGTGTGCCGCGGTCCTGGAATTGTCCGCCGGCATCGGTTGGATCCGTCTGCGGCCAGTACAGTTCAAGTAATCGTTCGTACGAAAACAGTGCCGGATCAAATGTAATCTCGACGACTTCGGAATGCCCGGTCGTTCCTGTTTTGACCTGCTCATATGTCGGGTTGTCGACATGTCCTCCTGTATAACCGGACACGATACTGTGAATACCCGGTAATTCCTCAAATGGTGTCACCATGCACCAGAAACATCCTCCTGCAAATGTTGCTTTTTCCATGTCATCTCTCCCTTTCCCTTGGTTCCTTGAACCGTAATGCTCTCATTTCTGACAGCGAGAAAACGAAAACGACTCCTTTGCTTGGTTGCAAAAGGAGTCGCCGCTTTTTATCAACCAAAGCTTTCGCTTTGCTGGTCGTAGCACCTTGCTGCACGCAGGTTGCTGGGACGTCATCGATCCAGATCTCTCAGTCCACTCTTGATAAGTGTTATATGAAGTTGATGTAAGTTCGTTATCGTTGGGATGATAATACCATTCACAAAAGTGGAAAGTCAATCCTTATGTTTGTAAGGCGCGAAGAACCGTGGCCCCTAACGTTTTGGCTCCGATCAGCAAGGCCTGCTCGTCGATTTCATACTTTGGATGATGTTGCGGATAAATCGTTCGACCGTCCGTCTTCGCAGAACCGGTGAAGAAGTAACTGCCCGGGACCTGCTCCAGGTAGTAGGCGAAATCGTCGGCAGCCATCATCGGTTTGACTTCACGGACGTGTCCTTCCGGTAAAAAGCCGGCCGCTTCCTGAATGAGCTTCGTTTCATTCGGATGATTCCAAAGTGACGGATAACCGGTCGTGAAATCGATGGAATACGTAGCGCCAATTCCGGCACACGTCGTCCGGGCGACCAGATCCACCTGCTGGCGCAACTGATGGCGGAGTTGTTCATTAAACGTCCGGATTTCTCCGACAATCCGCGCCTCGCCGGTTACGATGTTCGGAGCCGTTCCGGCGTGAAACGAACCGATGGCGACAATCGCCGGCTCAAACGGATCGACCCGTCGACTGACGAGATGCTGAAGATTACAGACGAGCTGTGCGCCGGCGACGAGTGCATCCTGCGTCCGGTGGGGGGCTTGGGCATGACCGCCTTGACCGTGGACGACGATTTCAAATTCATCGATGGCACATAATGTATGTCCGCTGTGGTAACCAATTGTTCCAACCGGAAGATCGTTTTCAAGGTGGGTACCAAAAATCGCATCGACTCCGTCGAGGCAGCCATCTTCAATCATTTGAATGGCACCACCCGGAAACACTTCTTCACCGTGTTGATGAATGAAGAGGATTGTGCCCTCGAGTTCCTCCTGCAAGGGTTGAAAGGCGGCGGCCAGTCCGAGGACGATTGCCGTGTGTCCATCATGTCCGCAGGCATGCATCACACCGGGACGGATTGAGCGAAACGACAGTTCGGTTTCTTCCTGAAGCGGTAATGCATCAAAATCGGCACGGACGGCAATCGTTTTTCCGGGACGTGCCCCTTGTAATGTCGCGACGATACCGTTACCCCCGACATTTTTTTGATACGGGATACCGAGTGCTTCATAGTATTCGATGATTTTAGCCGGTGTCCGGACTTCTTGAAACGACAATTCCGGATGCCGGTGAAAATCGCGGCGTAAACGAATCATCTCGGCTTCTTGTTGTGCGAGATGGATAAATAGGGTTTCTAACATCAAAATCATCCTTTACGGTATGTCTTTAGGAAAAACGGGTACAGGTAGAGGTAATCAATTCAGAGGAGGAATCAACACATGGGTGAAATCATCGTCAATGCCGTTCTTACAGTCAAAGCAGGATTAGCGGATCAAGTCTTTCCCATTTTAAGTACGGTTTACAAAGCCACACAAAACGAGCCGGGCTGCTTACGCTATACGTTACATCAATCGATTGAAAATGAACATGAGTTCATGCTCTATGAAGTCTACCAAGATGAGGCTGCACTCGAAGCGCATATCGCATCGGACCATTATAAAGCATACCGCGAACAAATCGAGTTGTATCTCGAAGACCGTCAAGTCACGAAATACGTCGAGATGACGTTCTGAACGATAAGCGAAGAGGGCTGACTTTAAAGTCAGACCCTCTTCAGATCGTAGACAAACCCTCATTTCAACGTTGAAATGAGGGTTTGTCTTATGTAGTCGTATAAAGTGATGTGAAAAATAAGGATTCCCACCGGAATCCCATGACCAGTTCGCTAATTTTTTGAGG
>NZ_JACSMS010000021.1:0-14311 GCF_018618795.1 Exiguobacterium sp. s192
TAAAGTGTTTGACTTGCTCGTTGTGTGACCGAAGTCACGTTGACGAAGCTTGCGCTTCATTCATTGTTTGTATCCGAAGATACGTTTTTTGCCTCATCGTTCAGTTTTCAAAGTTCGTCCGCGCCTGTTTTGGCGACTCAATTAGAATACCAAGTCTGAAACAATAAGTCAACAACTTTTTAAAAGAAGTTTTTTTCTTGTTTCCAGCAGTGCGCTCGTCCTCGTAAGGACAAGAATTAATATACCACGATAATTACACCCTGACAACACTTTTTCAAAACTAATTTAAAAAAAGAAAAAGAGACTGACCCTTGTGCGGGCAACAGCCTCTTTTCGTCCTCTTGATCACGATCTTAACGTGGTTAATGAAACCCGTCTTTGTTTTGCTTCTCTTATATAAAAGAAGTACAAGGATTCAGCCAGCTTCATTTGCGCCTCAAGATCCCCATGATCATCATAACTGATTTCAAGTAAATGTCGTTTCATCAGATAATTCTCTTTTGCTTGCGCCAGTTCTTGAAGGAAACGTTCATCGTATTCGGCTCGGATCTTTTTTCGAAACCAACTCATAACTCGCGTCTTCCCTCCATGGCACGCGATAGAGTGACTTCATCCGCATACTCCAGATCGCCTCCGACAGGCAAACCGTGTGCAATACGTGTGACACGAATTCCGGTCGGTTTCAGTAAGCGCGACAAATACATTGCTGTCGCTTCCCCTTCAATGTTCGGATTCGTTGCCAAAATGATCTCTGTAATGCCTTCGTCCGCTTGCAGACGTGTTAATAGACTCGATACGTTAATATCTTCAGGACCGATTCCTTCCATTGGACTGATTGCGCCATGGAGGACATGATACAACCCTTGGTAATCACGCATCTTTTCCATTGCTATGACATCACGCGAATCTTGGACAACACAAACGATTGTCCGGTTACGGTGCTTGTCTGAACAGACGTAACATGGATCTTTATCTGTAATGTTCCCACAGATGCTACAGTACGAAATATCACGTTTCGCACTTACCAGGGCTTTACCGAACATCAACACATCGTCTTCTTCCATATCCAAGACATGAAACGCGAGACGAACAGCCGTTTTCGGACCAATCCCCGGTAACTTCGTGAAACTTTCAATCAAGCGGCTGATCGCTTCAGGATATTGCACGTCGTTTCCTCCTACAGTTTAAAACATTCCCGGCATGTTCATCCCTTGTGTAAATTTACCCATCTTGCTCGACACGAGTTCATCTACCTTTTTCAAAGCGTCATTTGTCGCAGCAAGTACGAGGTCTTGAATCATTTCCACATCGTCCGGATCAACGACTTCTTCTTTAATGATGACATCGATGATATTTTTGTGCCCATCTGCTACAACTGATACCATTTCTCCACCAGCCGTGCCTGTCACCGTAAGGTCTTTTAACTCTTCTTGGGCTTTCGCCATATCTTTTTGCATCTTTTGCATCTGTTTCATCATATTGTTCATGTTTCCCATACCACGCATAATTGTTCCTCCTCTAATGAAATTAGTCTTCGAATTCTACGATATCACCAAATCGTCCCAACGTCTCGGACAACAATCGATCTTCTTCCGATTCGACTGCCACTTCTTTCTCTTCTATATTACTACTATTTCGTTTCGCAACAAACTCTGCTTTGAGTTCTTTCCAATCGTTATCGAGAATCGCAAGAATTTCACGTTTGACTCCGCAGACTTCAAACAACGCCTCTTCGATGACGAAACGTGTGCGTTCATTGGTCATGACTTGTTCGAAATGCCATCCTTTACCGTTATCAAACTCAATCAATAACGTATCGGCTGAACATAAGACCGGTTTACTTTCATGCACCAAGGAATAAATGGGACCATCCTGCTTAAGAATCAACTTCAAGATTGCATCCCAGCGTTCCTGAATCTCAAGTAACTGGGCTTTTTCCGCCCGACTTAACATCTGACGGATCCGCTCCTTGGCAATTCGTACAGTCGGTCGCGCTTGTTTCCGTTTGACGGGCTGCGCAGGTGTATTCTCAGCAACCGGAACTCCCGTGACTTTTAATTGATGCATCTGTTCTTTCAGTTCCCGGACTTCCTGTTGCAAGGATTGAACGATCTGTCCGGTTGTCCGTCCCTGTTCGGCAATCTGAATGAAGGCAATCTCAACGAGGACACGCGGATGATTCGTCAACCGCATCTGCTGTTGACAGTCATGCAACTGCTCGATGATATGGAAGCAGGTTTCCGTCTCAATCGTCTCGACGAATGTTTTGAATTCCGCTGTCGGTCGTGCCCGCTCCAGCAGATCAACCGCCGTCGGAGAAGCTTTCAGGAGTAAGGTATCCCGGTAGAAAAAGACCAAATCCTCAACGAACCGTTTCAAGTCTTTCCCCGCGCGTTGCATCTGTTCTAGCGTCTGTAAAAGCTGATCGACTTGATGGGCATGCAGGGCGTTGGCGACAGCAAGTAACGCTTCATCCTCTACGGCACCCGTCACTTCCAACACAGCATCATCGTTTAAATCTCCATTGGAAAAGGCAACCGCCTGATCGAGCAGACTCAAGGCATCCCGCATCCCGCCATCCGCTGCCCGGGCAATGAGCCGTAAAGCGGTTTCGGTATAGCCGATCGTCTGATCCGATAAGATGTACTGCATCCGCTCCATCAATTGATCGACTTCGTGCCGTTTGACGTCAAACCGCTGACAGCGCGAGATAATCGTCGCCGGGATTTTATGGGGTTCTGTCGTCGCCAAAATGAAGATGGCGTGGGCAGGGGGTTCTTCAAGTGTTTTCAGCAAGGCGTTAAATGCACCTGTCGACAACATATGCACTTCATCAATGATGTAGACTTTGTACGCCGCTTCAGATGGTGGATATTTGACCTTATCCCGGATTTCCCGGATTTCATCGACACCGTTGTTTGAAGCCGCATCGATTTCAAAGACGTCCGGACTTGATCCTTCCGTAATCGCCCGACACGTCGGACACTCGTTACACGGTTCGTTTACAGGTGCTTGTTCACAGTTGATTGCCTTGGCAATGATTTTAGCCAGACTGGTTTTTCCTGTCCCGCGTGGTCCAGAAAACAGATACGCATGTGACATCCGTTGTTCCATCAAAGCATTTTGAATCGTCCGGGTGATATGGGCTTGTCCGACGACTTCATCAAAACGCTGAGGGCGGTACACACGATATAATGCTTGATAGGCCAAATTTGCGCCTCCTCTTTTTATGATCCTGGTTCTATTCTACCTAAAAAAGTCTACAACCGAAACCGGCTGTAGACTTGTTATCTAAAATTAAACTGCCGCGCACCATATTCTGAAATAGGTTCAACATGCGTTACTCACGCAGCCTGCTCAGTCCAAGCACTCCCGCGGCACACAGAGAGCACCACTTAAGGCTGCTTCCTTCCGGACCTGACCTGATTCATGGGTATCTGTTGCGCAGGACTCAGACGTCAACGCTACTTACGTAAGGCAGACCACACCAATCCTATCCCTCGATATGGAATTCAGTCTCGCTATAGCGGATTGCGAGTGACAGGGAACCGCTACATCCCCACCTAGCACGGCAAATGGTTTATCGTATTTTAGTGGCACTTGTTTCGAGTGCTTTTTCATTATACTGTTTCATTCGTTTCGTTGCAACCCATTGCCCGTTTCTGTTGTTTCTTTTTCGCACGGAGCTCCCGGAAAAAAGACGTCAGCATCTCGCCACACTCTTGTTCGAGAACACCACCGGTCAATTGCGACACATGATTAAACCGTTCATCTTGAACGAGATTCATCAAGGTGCCACAGCATCCGCCCTTTGGATCGACTGCACCAAAGATGACATGTTCGATCCGCGACAACATGATCGCCCCGGCACACATCGGGCAAGGTTCGAGTGTCACATAGAGTTCGCATCCTTCAAGACGCCAGTTGGCCAGCTTTTCACATGCTTCTTCAATCGCCAGTAATTCTGCATGTGCGGTCGCTTGATGATTCGTTTCCCGGTGGTTGTAACCGGAAGCAATCACCTCATCTCCCTTGACGATGACACAGCCAATCGGAACTTCTCCAATCAATGCTGCTTTTTTTGCTTCCTCGATTGCAAGGCGCATATAGTGTTCATGCCGTTCCATCTTCACACTTCCTATCTTTACAAAAATTCTCCCGCTGAAACTTCAGCAGGTGCCGCTTCTTTGTGCTAAAATATAAATTGCACTTTGCTGAACGGAGGGTAATTGAATATGTTCATAACGGTTGAAGGACCAATTGGTGTTGGCAAAACTTCACTTGCGAACGCCATCAGTCATCATTTCTCATTTTCTATGTTACGCGAAATCGTCGAAGAAAATCCCTTTCTTGGAAAGTTCTATGAAGACATCGAAGAATGGAGTTTCCAAACGGAAATGTTCTTCCTGTGTAATCGCTTTAAGCAACTCGATGATATCGAACGTCACTATCTCAGCAAGCAACGCTCTGTCGTCGCTGATTATCATATCTTTAAGAATCTCATTTTTGCCCATCGTTCTCTGAAAGTCGAACACCTCGATAAATACGAACAAATCTACTCGATCCTGACGACGGATATGCCAAAACCGGATGCCGTCATTTATTTGGATGCGAGCATCGATACGTTAATGAAACGTGTTGCGTTACGAGGGCGTGAGATCGAAGAAAACATGTCACGGGCTTATCTCGAGCAATTGGCAGCCGACTACGAAACGTTCGTCACGGATTATCAAGCCAAACACCCGGAAGTCAAAGTCATCCGTTTTAACGGGGATGAACTGGACTTCGTCAAACGTCCGGAAGATTTGGAATATGTCCTGACAAAGATCCGCAATGAATTATATGAAGGAGCGAACCACGCATGAACTCGAAGTTACGCGAAAAGTACAATATCCCGGCAGACGCCGTCATCACGATCGGCGGAATGGTCGGTATCGGGAAATCGACGATCACGAACGGTCTAGCAGACTCACTTGGTTTCCGGACATCTCTTGAAAAAGTCGATACGAACCCTTACCTCGATAAATTCTACCATGATTTCGAGCGGTGGAGCTTCCACTTACAGATCTATTTCTTAGCGGAACGATTTAAGGAACAAAAGAAAATCTTCCAATATGGCGGCGGGTTCATCCAGGATCGCTCGATTTACGAAGATACAGGCATCTTTGCAAAAATGCATTTCGAAAAAGGGACGATGTCACCAACAGACTACGAGACTTACTCAAGTCTCTTTGACGCAATGGTCATGACGCCGTTCTTCCCACATCCGGATTTGTTGATTTATCTCGAAGGGTCATTCGAACAGGTCCTGGAGCGGATTCGTCTCCGTGGACGCGAGATGGAACAGCAAACACCAATCGAGTATTGGGAAGAGATGTATGAGCGCTATACGAACTGGATCAACAACTTTACGATCTGTCCTGTCCTCCGTTTGTCGATCGATGAGTACGATCTGTTAAACGAGCCGGAATCAATCGAACGGATTTTATCAAAAATCGACAAGCAACTTGAAGTTGCCCGAGCTGCGAAAGTCCGCTAATACAAAAGCCCGCTGACGAATCCGTCAACGGGCTTTTTTTTATCAAACAGTAACTTGTTTAATTTGTGCTTGATGATGAAGGTCGTGTTGCATCATTGCCCCTAAAAAATCAAGAAGTGAAATCGTTTTGCCTTTTGACGTAAACGTATCCGTTAACCGGTCTTCCGGAATCAAGTCGACGGCAATACGCAAGCGGTCACGGCTGACTAAAAATTCATCAATCGTTAAAATCCGTTGCTGTTCCCGGCTCATCTTCGCTGCTTCTTCGTTGACTGCCTGACTGTCCGGCGTCACACGGAACGGTTCATCTGCCAAGACATACGGTAAACGTTCCGCGACGATGAACCGGTCCCAAGGTGACAAATGTCCGACGATTTCAGCGACCGTCCATTTTCCTTCAGCATACGGTGTCCGCCAGGCATCTTCCGATATGTGTTCAAGCCCCCGAACGAAGTCGAGTGTCTCTTGATAGTGTGTGAGTAGCATGTGTTTCGTAATCATCATGATGGTTTCTCCTTTTTCCTTTTCGGATGTAGGAAAACATAGCATGCAGCATCCGATCGAATCAACAAAAAAGCACCCTACCCAACAGGTAGGATGCTTATATAAGCGGAGTCGGTGGGATTCGAACCCACGCGGGCCTTGCGACCCCTAACGGATTTCGAGTCCGTCCCCTTCAGCCGGGCTTGGGTACGACTCCATGTTAAATGTAATTTTAGGTAAAAAAAAAGAAGTGGAGGAGGCGGTGGGATTCGAACCCACGCACGGCTTTCGCCGCCTGACGGTTTTCAAGACCGTTCTCTTAAACCACTTGAGTACGCCTCCAAGTTATATGTAGTTTTCAGGTAAAAAAAAAAGAAATGGAGGAGGCGGTGGGATTCGAACCCACGCACGGCTTTCGCCGCCTGACGGTTTTCAAGACCGTTCTCTTAAACCACTTGAGTACGCCTCCGTACTTATAATCGAGCGTTGTGTTGCACAAGCGCCTTCCTGACATAAATTATAATAGCATCTTGGTTTTCCTGTGTAAAGCCTTTTTCTAAAAAAACTTTTTAAAAAATCAGAAGGGGGAAATCCCCCTTCCCTACTTACGCTTGAATCACTTCAAGACCACCCATGTATGGACGAAGCACTTCTGGAATAACAACTGACCCATCCGCTTGCTGGTAATTCTCAAGGATTGCTGCTACTGTCCGTCCGACGGCTAACGCTGATCCGTTTAACGTATGCACGAATTCCGGTTTTGCGTTCGCTTCGCGGCGGAAGCGGATTTGTGCCCGGCGTGCTTGGAAATCTTCAAAGTTTGAACAAGAAGAGATTTCACGGTACACCCCTTGGCTCGGCATCCAGACTTCGATATCATATTTCTTCGCAGCCGTGAAACCAAGATCCGCTGTACACATGCTTAAGACCTGATACGGTAATTTGAGTAATTTCAAGACGTCTTCTGCTTGCGCCGTCAACAGTTCAAGCTGTTCGTAAGATTCTTCCGGTTTGACGAAACGAACGAGTTCGACTTTGTTGAACTGGTGTTGGCGGATCAGACCGCGTGTATCACGACCGGCAGAACCGGCTTCAGAGCGGAAACACTGGCTGTAGGCCGCGTAACCAATCGGCAACTGGTCGGCTGACAGAATTTCGTCCCGGTGCATGTTCGTCACCGGTACTTCTGCTGTCGGGACGAGGAAGTAGTTCGTGTCTTCGACTTTGAAGGCATCTTCTTCAAACTTCGGAAGTTGTCCTGTTCCTGTCATTGAGTCCCGGTTGACCATGAGTGGCGGGAGAATTTCCGTATACCCGTTTTTATCTTGGTGCAGATCCATCATGAAGTTGATCAATGCCCGCTCGAGACGTGCACCGGCACCCCGGTAAAAGACGAACCGGCTTCCCGTTACTTTTCCTGCCCGTTCGACGTCGACGATTTTTAACTGTTCCATCAAATCCCAGTGCGGAACGGCTTCGAAATCAAAGGCTGGCTTGTCGCCGACTTCCCGGATGACGACATTATCATCTTCCGTAGAACCGATCGGGACGCTGTCGTGAGGAATGTTCGGAATACCGAGTAACAGCAAGTTGAGCGTTGCTTCGACCTCGCGTAGTTCGTCATCAAGTGCTTTGACTTGATCCCCGACTTGACGCATCGCAGCGATCGCCTCATCAGCGTTTTCTTTATTGCGTTTCAATTCAGCGATTTTTTTCGTCGCTTCATTCCGTTCCGCTTTCAGAACTTCTGTTTTTGCAATTAATTCCCGGCGCTTCTCATCGAGTTCGATGAACCGGTTCATGTCCGTCAAATCTTCACCTCGGTGGGCAAGTTTTTCTTGAATTGCATCAAAATCCTGGCGTAATCGTTTAATATCAATCATGTTTTCTCCTCCTTTTTTTCAATAAAAAAAGGCAATCCATCCCTCTCCGGTTCAAAAACCGAAGAGGGACGAATCACCTGGATCCGCGTTGCCACCCTCATTGCTAGTTCAACTAGCCCACTCTAAAGACGCGATAACGGGCGTACCCGCACCTTGTTCGCAAGGTGTGTGATCCGGCTCGATTCAAAGTATCCTTCTGACTAGTTCACACCACCCACTAGCTCTCTTAACAGAATAAATGCTTTTACTTGGTCCGTTCATGACATCATTATGAGATTAGCTTTACTTTACACTATCCCCTTGACGATTGACAAGGGTTGGTTGATGAATTGCCTGACTGATTTTTTCGGACCAGGCCGAAATTGCCCGAAACAGCCGCGTCTGAAAACTGGCGAGTTTAACCGTTTCAGCACTGTACAACACGGCATGCGGTACCGAGAAGCCGGGTAAATACAAACCCTCGTCTTCGACCTGGACCGTTCCGATCGCCTCTCCCCGCTTTAAGGGAGCCTGTTCTTTTGAAAACTGAAAGACCGGTGGACGTTGGTCCGATTTGTTTGTCGAGACGGTAACATACAGTGGGGTTTTCGTGACGACATCATAACGGGCTTGTTTTGCCCCTTTGATTGGTAACACCCGTTTGATTTGTTCCCCTTTTCCGTAATACGTCAACGGTTCAAAGGACGCAAAACCGTAATCCAATAATTTTTTGGTTTCCGTGAAGCGCGCTTTATCAGATGTCGTTCGCATGACGACAGATACGAGCGTCAAATTTCCGCGCGTCGCCACACTGGCAAAACAGTACCCGGCAAGATCCGTCGTTCCCGTCTTCATCCCCCGCATGCCCGAATAGGCATACGGTTGACGGGTCAACATCTTGTTCGAATTCTCGACTTTCTCCCCATTGATGGTGATGGCCGAACGTTTCGTAATGTCCAGAACATCCGGATACTCCTGAATATAACGGATGATCAATAATGCAATATCCATCGCGGTCATCAAATTGGTACCCGGCAATGTCGCATCCACCGCGTCGAGACCGGACGCATTGGCATATTCAGTATCTTTCATCCCGAGCGAAGCAGCCGTCTCATTCATCTGTTCGACGAATTGCATTTCCGTTCCCGCCATGACTTCAGCCAGCAGAACGGCCGCATCATTTGCTGATTTGATCAGCGCCGCATCGTACAGCTCCCGGATTGTGTACGTCGTTTTTCGAATCGGAAGACGGGCAATCCCTTCCGTTTTTGCTAATTTCAATACTTTGGCACTCGGTTTGACGGTCTGATTCCAGGACAGTTTTTTTTGTTCGATTTGTTGACGCACAAGATACAGTGTCATCAACTTGGTCATCGAAGCAGGAGGTAAGGCTAAATCAGCCTCTTCTGCCAATAAAACCTTTCCTGTGACCGCATCAACCATTATGTAAGATTCCGCTTGAATGGCTGGCGGCTCAGCAGCATGGCCCGTCATCGGCGACAAACCAGCTGTCAGTAGGAGCGCACTCAGAAAAAGCATGAAAAGACGTTTCATCGGTCCTCTCCTTCACATGATGTTATGTCTTTTCAGTGTAGCATAAAAAAAGAAACCGACAGCTGTAAACTGACGGTTTCTCCCGTACTTCTTCTCATACCGAAATCGATCGGGATTGATTGATTTTTTGAACGAAATAATGGTGCAGGCGTGAATCTTTCGTCAATTCCGGATGAAAGGAACAGGCGAGGTGAAGATCCGTTTCGACGGTCACGATGGCGTCCTCCGCCTTCGCTAACACCCGAACCCCTTCTCCGACCTGCTCGACGTAAGGTGCCCGGATGAAAACGGCTTCGACATCCTGCCCAACCCCTTCAACCGCCAGCATCGTTTCAAAACTATCGACTTGCCGTCCGAACGCATTCCGTCTGACCGTCATTGGAATCGCTTGGAGGTGCGCCGGTCCTTCATTCAATTCGCTTGCCAATAAAATCATTCCCGCACACGTTCCGAACATCGGCAGTGTCGTAACTTTGCTCCGCAGGACATCGAGCAATCCGTACCGGTCAATTAACCGGCGCATCGTCGTGGATTCTCCCCCCGGTAAAACCAATCCATCGATTCCATCTAGATCGGTCACGGATTTAACGACCACCGTTTCCACGCCTAATGTCCGCAAGATGTGCTCGTGTTCGCGAACTGCTCCTTGAACACCCAGGATACCGATTACCATCCGCGTGGTGCCATCCGTTCCTCAAACGGCATCGACGTCACATCGATTCCTTTCATCGCTGTCCCGAGTCCCTTCGACAGATGCGCGATGCGCTCGAAATCATCTTTGTAAGTCACCGCTTCAACGATGGCTTTCGCCACACGTTCCGGATGCTCCGATTTAAAAATACCTGAGCCGACGAAAACCCCGTCTGCCCCGAGATGCATCATCAATGCCGCATCCGCGGGAGTCGCAATCCCGCCTGCCGCAAAATTCACGACCGGAAGACGACCCGCTGCTTGAATCTGTTGCAAGACTTCATACGGTGCTCCCCACTCTTTTGCACGGGTCATCACTTCATCCGCCGGTGAGTGAAGAATTTGATTTAATTGGGCTTGAATCTTGCGCATATGTCGGACGGCTTCCACCACGTTACCGGTTCCCGGTTCACCTTTTGTCCGGATCATCGCAGCGCCTTCCGCAATCCGTCGCGCCGCTTCCCCTAAATCACGTGCCCCGCAGACAAACGGCACCGTGAAGGCGGATTTCAACAAATGGTACTCTTCATCCGCCGGTGTCAGCACTTCGCTCTCGTCAATGAAGTCTGCTCCCATTGATTCAAGGATTCGCGCTTCAACGATATGTCCGATTCGGCATTTCGCCATGACTGGAATCGATACTGCCTGTAAGACGTCTTCTGTAATGAGCGGATCGGCCATCCGGGCGACGCCGCCATCCCGACGAATATCGGACGGTACGCGTTCGAGTGCCATGACCGCGACCGCTCCGGCCGCTTCCGCAATTTTAGCTTGCTCCGCATTGACGACATCCATGATGACGCCACCCTTCTGCATTTCCGCCATTCCTCTTTTAACACGATCAGATCCTTGTTGCCGTTCCATCATTCTGAACTCCCCCTAAAAAGTGATGTCATGTTTAATCGGTGATAGTTCCTAGTATATTCTTCATTGACTATTTTAAAAGTATCAGTTTATGATGAATTGACCAGGTCAGTAAAAAGGAGACAACTTATGGATATGCTATCGTTCGAGTTGATACGGGAAAGCCATCGTCCTCTGTACGAGCAGCTCTATCAACAAATCCGCCAGGAAATCATCGAGGGCCGTTTGGCGTATGGTACAAAATTACCGTCAAAACGAAAACTCGGTCAGTTTTTAAATCTCAGTCAAACGACGATCGAACTTGCGTATCAGCAATTGGTCGCAGAAGGGTATGTCGAATCGATTTCACGCAAAGGATACTTCGTCTTGGCGTATGAAGAACTCGCTTATGTCAAAACAAAGCCGTTACCGACCAGCCAACGGACGTCGGAAAAACCGATTCTGCGCTATGACTTCCATCCGAGTAAAATTGACGGATCGTCGTTTCCGTTCTCGCGTTGGCGAAAACATGCCAAGGATGTCATCGATGAACAACATCAATCGCTCGTCTCGCTCGGTCATCCGCAAGGGGACTTGCCGTTACGCGTTGAAATTGCGACCTATCTCTATCATTCGCGCGGTGTCGTCTGTTCGCCGGAACAGATCATCATCGGTTCCGGCGTCGAACAGTTATTGCCGCAAATCATCTTTTTATTAGGCAAAACAACGACCTATGGCATCGAAGATCCCGGGTACCACGCGACACGGTTGATACTTGAAAGTCATGAACGAACCACGATTCCAATCCCGGTCGACCAAAACGGTTTAACGATCCACTCCCTGATTCAAAGTCCGGCCGATGTCATGTACGTCACGCCGGCCCATCAGTTTCCATCCGGCAGTATTTTATCCGTCAACCGACGACGGCAACTGTTGAACTGGGCGTCGGAATCAGCAAATCGTTACATCATCGAGGATGATTATGACAGTGAATTCCGATACACCGGGAAATCGATCCCTTCCTTGCATAGTATGGACAGCGATCGTGTGATTTATGTCAGTACGTTTTCGAAATCATTGATGCCTTCATTGCGGATCGGGTACATGGTCTTACCGCGGCTTTTACTCGAGCGGTATCAGACGGAGTTTCCGTACTATACATGCAGCGTGTCCCGTTTTGACCAAACGATTTTAACGCGTTTTATGAAAGAAGGGGACTTCGAGAAACATTTGAACCGGATGCGGAAGATTTACCGCCGGAAGCTCGATGTCGTCGTCCATGCGTTACGTGATATTCCCTTTTTACGATTGACGGGTGAAAGTGCCGGACTCCATGTCGTGCTGTCCGTCTCAAACGGGATGAGTGAACAGGAATTGCTTCAACGGGCGAAGAACGCTTCGATTCAAGTGTACGGATTATCGGATTATGCCCAACTGCCGTTATCCACAATTCATCCACAGATCGTCCTCGGTTTTGCGAGTGTCACGGAACAACACCTGGAACAAGGACTTGCTGAACTGGTGGCTGCTTGGCAGTTACAATGAGGTTATCCACATGTTTATCCACAAAAAAACCCTGTGACCGATAAAGGTCGACAGGGTTTTTGAATCATTGACGTGTATAGTTCGAGGCTTCTTTTGTAATTTGAATATCATGCGGGTGGCTTTCTTGCAAGCCAGCTCCTGTCATGCGGATGAATTGTGTCTCTTCACGTAATTCTTCAAGCGAAGCCGAACCACAGTATCCCATACCTGAACGAATTCCTCCGACAAGCTGATAAACAGAATCTCCGAGTTTACCACGATAGGCGACACGACCTTCGATTCCTTCCGGGACAAACTTTTTGTCCGCTTCCTGGAAGTAACGATCCTGACTGCCACGTTTCATGGACGCCTCAGAACCCATACCACGGTACGTCTTGAACTGACGTCCTTGATAGATTTCCATCTCGCCCGGGCTTTCCTCTACACCAGCCAGCAAACTTCCCAGCATGACAGCGTGTCCACCCGCTGCGAGAGCTTTGACGATGTCACCCGAATACTTGATTCCGCCGTCTGCGATGATCGAGATGCCGTGTTTACGGGCTTCTGTCGCACAATCAAAGACTGCTGTGATTTGTGGAACACCTACACCTGCAACAACACGTGTCGTACAGATCGATCCAGGACCAATCCCAACTTTAATGACCGATGCACCAGCCTCAATCAAATCACGTGTCGCTTCTGCTGTTGCTACGTTTCCGGCAATGATCGGCAAGTTCGGATATTCGTCTCGCAGTTCACGTACTTTCACGAGAACCCCTTCAGAATGACCGTGTGCTGTATCGACGACCAATGCGTCAACACCTGCATCAACAAGGAACTTCGCGCGAACCGAAGCATCTTTTGTCACACCGACCGCTGCGGCAACAAGCAAGCGACCTAATGAATCTTTTGCTGCATGTGGATATTGTTCAACTTTTTCAATATCCTTTGTCGTAATCAATCCTTTTAAAACACCGTTCTCATCAACGAGTGGTAACTTTTCAATCCGATGTTTGTGGAGAATTTGCTCTGCCTCTTGCAGTGACGTTCCGACTTTCGCAGTCACGAGTTCGTCCGTTGTCATGACCGTCTCGATGACTGTCGAGTAATCTTTTACAAAACGGAGATCACGGTTCGTCAAAATACCAACAAGCTTCCGTTCCGTTTCATTGTTGACGATGGGAACACCTGAGATGCGATACTTACTCATAAGATATTCAGCATCATAGACTTGTCTTTCCGGAGTGAGATAAAACGGATTCGTGATGACACCATTCTCAGAACGTTTAACGCGGTCGACGTGCTCCGCTTGATCTTCCATTGACATGTTCTTGTGAATGACACCAAGACCGCCTTGACGGGCCATGGCAATCGCCATCGGAGCTTCTGTGACAGTATCCATTCCAGCACTGATTAAAGGAATGTTTAAAGTAATGCCTTCACATAACGTTACAGACAAATCAACATCTCGCGGTAAGACACTTGATCGACGTGGTACGAGCAAGACGTCATCAAACGTCAAGCCTTCTTTAGCAAATTTGTTCTCCCACATGTTATCCACTCGCTTTCTCTTCTATAAAAGAATATTGATGTTATGGTAACAAGCAGGAGGTGTCATGTCAATGACTCCTCCAATAATCAGAACAATCTGACGTTTCACATAACACAAAAAAACCGACCTGCAGATGCAGATCGGCTTCTTCAATTGCCTGGCAACGTCCTATCCTCACAGGGGGAAGCCCCCAACTACTTTCGGCGTTCAAGTGCTTAACTTCCGTGTTCGGCATGGGAACGGGTGTGACCACTTGGCTATCGT
>NZ_JACSMS010000022.1:0-9998 GCF_018618795.1 Exiguobacterium sp. s192
GGTGCGTCTGTTCATGAATAGTTCTCCCGTCTAAATTGAATAGGTACAGTATATCGATTTCTTTAAACACAAAAAACCCCGAATGGGGTCTTTTATCAAGTGTCCACCATTCAGGGTTCAGTTCACACATCATTTAAAAGGGGTATCCAGTTATGGCCATGCACAGCATATCTACAAACAAATCTAATATTCATCACATTATAGAAGAAGAGCTAAATGGCTCATCCATCGAAAATGTAATTCAACAGTTTGGCATCACTACTGATGTCCTGTCCTTAGTCAAGTTTGAAGATTATAGAAAAGAGGACGGATACACAATCCAAGACACACTTGCTTCATGTATTATTTCTCCAAACGATGATCAGGTAGATGTAGTTTCAGCGATTTGTTTTTATACTGAAGCAATAAGCGATAAAATAAATGTCTACTTTTCTAAAATATCTGACGTATACATGCATCAGAAGATGGTTCATATTTTTATTCAGTTTATAATCATGCATGAATTGGTACATGTTCAACAAATTCAGAACGGTTTGACACTTGCTGAGTATCGTTCAACGAGGTATCGCGATAATCCTCATGAACAGCACGCAAATATAGAAGCCCAACGTATCCTTTCACAGGAATGCAATTTCCAATCAAAGGTCGTTGATTTAATTGTGACCAACACATCAATTACTAATCCAGTCCATTATGAATTAAGAGAATTATATACGATCGATCGATAAACGTTATTGATTCAAGAAACTATTGATGATACGGCGTATAAAAAGATACCTAACAGTGAAACGTCACTTCGAATTCTAATTTTTTTATTATTTCCAGACTGCTTAAAATAAGATGCTCATTACGAAGGAGATACACCATGAAAAGAGATGTTTATTTTACTTTGAACTCAATAGCTCCCCAACGCGGAGGATTGTCCAAAGCGGTATTGAAGCGGGCCAATGCTATCGTATCAGCTGAACCAGATCGAAAAGTCACTATCGTCACTTTAGGTGCCCAAACACAAATTGATACCATTAGAGGACAGATGGTGAAGCTGGGACTCATCGATAAGCGCGTACATGTCGTCGGTCTCATCAATCATCTATCTCAAAAAATATCGGTGCGACATCCTAGTAAGTCTGAACTACTAAAAACGTGGAAAGAAAATTATTCCTTGTTTTTAGACACGAGCCGCTCGAGCAACGATTCTTTCCGAATGTTTGATAACGGTGTTTACACACAATATATTCGATTTGATTCAAAAGACCGTCTAGTATTCATCGATCATTTCTCTGAAAATCGTCATCGTACACGCCGTGATGAGTACCTAGAGAACGGACAACTTTTCCAAAGAATTCATTACTCTCTTACAACGAGCAAACCTGTTTCTCGCGAATTCTTTCACGGTGACGGAACGTGTTATCTAACCCTTTGGCATAAAATGAACTCGAATGACTGGAGTCATTTATTTTATTTAGAGAAAAATCAAGAACAACAATTCAACGATCCAGCGAAATTTTACACGTTCGCTTTTGAAAATCTACTTCAAGAGTCTACCTCTGTTCTATTATTCTCCGAGTTCAGAGATCGTCTCGCGAACTTGCCTAAAAAGAATTTAGATTCTGTGGTATTAGACGTACAGCATCCAAACATACGAAAGGCTGCCTTTGGACATAGTAACCATTTCGTCGCACCGTTTGATGAAACTGCAACTGTCAGCGGTGTATGGAACGCTTTGTTCGAGCGGATCGATGAATGGGATAAGGTCATCACGGCAACAGAACGACAAAAGCAACACATGATTGATACTTTTGGACATCCTTCTACTTTTCATGCGATTGCGCACGGGATAACAACAAATTCAGCTATGGCTACCACTGCTTTTCCAGAAGTGAACCCCAACCGTTTTATTGTTGTCTCGCGTATTCAAATCAAGAAAGACGTTGCAGAAAGTGTACGTGCTATGCGACATATTGTTGATCAAAATCCAGAAGCCTTTTTAGATTTTTATGGATTTGGATACAATGATCAACTGGAGAAGGACCTTCATGCTCTGATTGAAGAATTGTCTCTCACAAACCACATCCACTTCAAAGGCTTCGTGACAGATATTCGACAGGCTTACGAAGGAGCGGTCGCTACATTGTTCACGTCAAGATCAGAAGGATTCGGAATGGCGATCTTAGAAAGTATGAGTTATGGCGTACCCGTTGTCTCTTATGATATTTGTTATGGTCCAGCAGAGATTATCGATGATTCAGTCACAGGATTTTTAGTACCTAAGAATGAAACTAAAAAATTCGCTGAAGCAGCCACTTTGCTGATGAAGAATCCACATCTACGTTATTATATGGGCAAAAAAGCCTCTTCGTCTGTCGATCGTTTTTCGGATACGATTTTCCAACAAAAGTGGGTACAACTTCTCGATGAATTAGATCGACCTATTAAGTAACTGGAATCATGCGGTTATGTAGTTGAATGATCAAAATGACCTTCTTCGTATATTTTACGGAAAAGGTCATTTTTGATACGATATGTACTACAACATTGAAATGTTAAGAGCTTTATTTTTTATCAAAAATTAGGCGAGAATACGCCCACTTCTAAACGAAGTGAAAGTGGGAGATGAATCGCCAACCTCCCTTTCGGGTATATGCCCTTTGAGGGAGGTGAAGCATGATGTTAAAGCACAAGGCCTACAAATTCAGAATCTACCCGACGAAAGAGCAGGAAATACTGATCGCGAAGACGATCGGGTGCTCGCGCTTCGTCTACAACCACTTCCTGGCGAAGTGGGAGGAAACGTACAACACCACTGGGAAAGGACTGTCCTACGGTTCTTGTTCTAAAGAGCTTCCTTTGTTGAAGCAAGAGTTCGACTGGTTGAGGGAAGTCGATAGCACATCTGTTCAGATCAGCGTCAAACACCTTGCCGATGCGTTTGACCGCTTCTTCAACAAGCAGAACGAACGCCCTCGATTTAAGTCGAAGCGCCATCCCGTCCAGTCGTACAAGACCAACATACAGGGCAAATCTCAACTTCCGGAAGTCTCGATCGTCGGAAACAAGCTCAAACTTCCAAAGCTGAAATGGGTTCGTTTCGCCCATTCGAAGCAGGTCGAAGGCCGTATCTTGAACGCCACGATCCAACGTAACGCTTCAGGCAAATACTTCGTCTCCCTGCTCATCGAGCAGGAGATTCACGAACTGCCGAAGACCGGTTCATCCGTCGGCGTCGACGTCGGACTCAAAAACTTTGCCATCCTGTCGGATGGTACGATCTACCAAAACGACCGTTACTTCCGAAAACTTGAGAAGAAACTGGTGCGCGAACAGCGTAAGCTCTCCCGCCGTCAACGCATCGCCCTGAACAGGAAAGTCAAGCTGTCTGGGTCGAGGAACTATCAGAAGCAGAAGCGGAAGGTCGCCCGCATCCACGAGAAGATTGCCAACAAGCGCACTGACTTCCTGCACAAGGTATCGACCGAGATCGTCCAAAAACACGACGTCATCGGCATCGAGACCTTGCAGGTGAAGAACATGCAGAAGAACCGCAAGTGGAGCAAGGCCATCTCGGACGTCAGATGGTCGGAATTCTTCCGCATGTTGGAATACAAGGCGGACTGGTACGGGAAGATTGTCGTGAAGGTCGGCAAGACCTTTGCTTCGAGCCAACTGTGCTCGAGTTGCGGTCATCAACACAAAGACGTGAAACATCTCGGCTTGCGAGAATGGACATGCCCGAATTGCGGGATCCACCACGACCGGGATGTGAACGCAGGACTGAATCTCAAACGAGAAGCGGAACGTATCTTAGCTTCTTCAACCGTCGGGACGACGGGGTTAGCCTGATCATTTTTCGACCGATAGGTCGGATCACTCAGGAATCCTCCACCTCTTAGCGTAGCGTAGGTGGAGGTAGTTCAATTGTTGAGCTCAGAACAATATCGTGAAATTACAATACAGAAAGGACTTTGTCTCATGAAGGTCAATGCAATTTCAAAACAAAAACTCGTACAGCTCATTCAAGGATTATCCCGAGTACGAAAACAACCAATAACTGTACAACGTTATGAGAAAATTGCCAACCAGCTTTCTTATCCTTCATTGCTTGAAATTGAAAAATTGTTTGGATCATGGAATGCATTATTGAAAGAAGCCGGATTAGCAAATGCACAACAACTAGCTAGTCTAAAATTCTCATCTTCTCGACCAAAAACAAGAACAAAATCAATTTGGTCTGCTGCTCAGAGTTTTTCTTTTTATAAAGACCAAAAAGGATCACACGTGTCGATTAAAGAGTACGCCGAACTAAGAAATCGACATCCTGAAATGATGAGCCCAAGTACCATTTGCAATCATTTCGGTAAATGGAAAGAAGCAGTTACACATCATGGATTATCTTCTACGAGACAGTATACGCTGGAAGAATGTTTTCAAGCTTTACAGCAGGCATCGGAAGAATGCGACACTAGGTTTAATAGTGCTCAATATCTAAAATGGACCAACGGTAAAAAAGTACCTTCCCTAGGTACAATCGTGAGTCGCTTTTCTAATTGGAGTTCTGCCCAGAACGCATTAAAAGAATGGCAAAATCAAAACTGATTATAATTTCAAAATTGTTCTATATAGTACAGTCATATTAAGCACATACTAATTCATCAAGGAGCATGACTTTTAAATGGGAAAAACTTCTTTAGTAAAAAAAAATTATCAGCTTGTTGCTGCCCTTCATGAAGACTTGAGAAGATACTTAACCCCTCAAGATATCGTCGCAGTCATTTTATCTGTTATGACCGTTAAATTTTATGATCTTCGTACTTCAAAGAGCGACACAACACTACAACATATCGCCTCTAAGTCATACGTCGAACAGAAGGTAGCTTTACTAGATACTTTTAAAATGATTGAAAAGCAGTACCCTTCTCTAACTTCTGCCTACGATAGTCTCGACATTGATTGGAATTCCTTAGATGACACAGTTCTTTCGAGTGTAATTAAACAAATTGACCAGATGGATCCAGCATCATTTCCGAGTATTCTAGAAGAACTGTTTCAACATGAAATCCATCTTCCTGGTACTAGCCCTTTGGAAATCTCCACTCCTTTAGTATTGAAAAAAATTATGACACGACTGTTAGGCGCAGAGAAAGATCATATAATTTACGATGGTACAGCAGGATTTGCTGGGAACTTACGTACACTACTGGAATCTATCTCATTTCCTATTACAGTATACGCACAGGAAATCGATTCTAAGGTTGGAGCGTTAGGAAAGCTAGGACTGTTCTTTTATGAGTATGCTACTGTGCATTTTCAAATAGAAGATACTTTGCTTGCACCAGCCTTTTCAGAAGATGAAAAGCTGATGCGCTTCGATCGAATTATCATGACACCACCATTTAACCAAAAGATGATGAAGTCTAGTTCCGTTGCTTTAGCAAAGGATCCTTATGATAGATTTATATATGGAAATGTACCAAGAACAAGTTCAGACTTGGCTTTTATCCAACATGTCATTTCTTCATTGAACCCTCGAGGAAAAGCTGTAATGTTGGTACCAATCGGTGCCTTATACAGAGGTGGGAAAGAGCAAGAAATACGTGACCAATTCATCGCAGAAGATTTGATTGAACGCGTTATCTTATTCCCCGCCAACATTATGCATAATACGAGCGTACCTGTTTGCATCGTTGTATTTAACAAGGATAAAAAAGAAGAAAATCGAAATAAAATTCAATTCGTTAATGCCAGTGATCTTGTAAAGTCACACTATTCACAGGCGAGCGAAATGGACACGGACATTGAACGATTGCTTCCACTCATCTTCACACTAGAAGATTATGCGCAGCAATCGGAATGGGTTCACCGTTCTCAAATTTTGAATGGAAACTTGGTTCCCACTAAATACTTGGATAGTCACATGATCCAAGTAGAAGATAAAATGTTTCAAGTATTCCCTTCTGCGTTAAAGAATCAAAAGCAGCTTCCTCTTCATCAACTAGGTCATGTATTCAACGGGTTGAATGCTAACTCTAGAAATACAGCTGAGGCATTAAATAAAGAAGGATCTTATCAACTTGTTCAGCTAAGAGATATTGAAAACAATTCAATTCAGATGAACACTTTAAGATCTATCGATATCCTTCAGAAAAGTATCGAGCGTTACATTTTACAAGAAGGCGATTTTATCGTGAACTCTAGAGGATTACCTACACGTATGGCGGTGGTACCGAAACATGAAGGAACGCTCATTCTTTCTCAAAACTTCATCGGCTTTCGTCCACTGACCTCGCAAATGGACTCTAATTTCCTGAAATTTTATTTAGAAAGTCCCATTGGTCAATACTACTTACAACGTGCCTTATCTACCAATACGACTGTCATCTTATTACCAAAGCCCTTTAGTGAGGTCCTCTGTCCGGTTCCACCTCTCGATGTGCAGAGGCAGTTCAGTGCGGACTACGAAGAAGCCATCGAGCAATATCAAAAGAAAGTCAGAGCTGCTGAAAGAGAACTGATACGTGCTCAAACCAATTTTTATAAACGTCTTGATATTCTAAAGGCATTTAAAACGGATAATTGATTTTGATTTAATAAAGTTAAAATTGATTAGTATTAGTAGAAGTAGATATTTTTCTATCCTTACCAAAACAAAAAAATTAAAGAATGCTCATCTTCATTTTGTTTTAAGAAGATTTTCATACTTTTACAAACGAACCATTATATAGATCTATTTACGGGAGGTGCAGTGCTTTGACACTTATAAAACAAATGCTAAAAGTGATTCGGTTTAGTAATAGTGTTTTACCAAAAAAGAAGAAAAATATGTCACGTCGCGCCAAGTTTAAACAAAGCTTGCAGCTCGACTCAACATTCCAAGAACAGACCCTTACAGGTCATCTGTCCGATTCAGCGGTGACGGTCGAATCGTTACTGATTCGTGACAGCCTGATGAATCAGGTCATCGAATTACCGAATACCACCGGGACAGGCAGTCCACACTTTTCCTTTTCGTTGCCGCACGACATTCTTCCTACGCTCGTCGACCGTGTTTTAGAAAACAACCGTCTTTCTGAACAGGAACAACCTGCGCTTGCCGAGGCCGCTGAAGATGCACTCGAGACACTCGAATCCGGTGACGAGGACGAACTGGAAGCTGTATTGCCGTCCGGACGATTTTCGCTCTGGCTCAAATTCTCAAAAGACGTCGCTGATTTCCAACCGACGACGCTCGAAAAATGGGAAGCAAACGGCTTACCGAGTCGCGCGACGATTACAGATGATCGGTTCACACGGGAGATCATCTTCGGTCGGTTTGCGGAAACACGGATTCCCGCTCCCCTGAAGCCGTTAATCGATTCAAATTTTGAACACAAGGCTCATCTCTATACGGATCTAAAAGGCAATCTGCGGATTTTGTTAAATAAAGAACCTAAAGTCAAACCGAAGATGCAAATTGATTTGATTGATTGTCCTACAGCCGACCAAACGGAAATCAAAGGGAAAATCTTTACCCGGCATGCGTTCATTGAAAAAGGAACGTTACAACTCGTCCACCGGGAAACGGGTGAGCAGATTCCCGTGCCGATTGATTGGGTGTACGACAATGCCCGAAGTGCCGACAAATTTGGTCTCTACCGGTATACGTACCGGACCGTCATCGACTGGACCCGTTTGCACCGCGAACATCAGGTCCTGCAGGAAGGAATCTATGACGCGTTTGTCGCGCTTAAGTATTATCACCGCGCGGAATCGACATTGCTTCGTCTCGGACGGGCGCGTTACATCACACGTCAATTGACGCCGGAGACACGGGGTCAGGGCGAAGCGACGACGATGCATATCATCCCGTACTTCACGGTGGGGCATCGGAATCTTTCGTTTGAAATGACTGAATTCACCAATGATAATTATACGTATTTGAATCATATGATGCGTTTTGCGCCTCTCTATCGTTTGTTTGCCGAAAAGAATACCTGGCTCGTCGGAGAACGTCCTTATAAAGCACAAGACAACGGGTATCATTTCTTCAAATACATGCGTGAGACCTATCCGGACCGCCCGGTCTATTACGTCATCGATCCCGATTCGAACGAATACGAGCAAGTCGAACAACTTGGTCACGCGTTACCGTTCAAGTCCAAGGAACACATCTATCATGCCTTGATGGCGAAAAAAGTCATCGGGACACATCATGCGGAATACCTGTATCCCTTAAAATCCGAACCGTTTAAACGGAAGATGAAGGCGGATCGGATTTTCATTCAACATGGTGTCCTCGGTACCAAAAACATGGATGACCAGTACGGAAAATTTGCACCGGCCTTTGATACGGATTTATTTCTCGTCAGTTCAGAACGGGAAAAACGTCTGGTGACACAAGACATGGGCTACCCGGAACGCGAAGTCCGGATTACCGGTCTGTCCCGTTTTGATGCCTTGCTTCGAAAAGATGTCGAGGTCAAACGCCAGATGTTGATCATCCCGACATGGCGTTCATGGTTACAGACTCCACTCCAGTTCTTCGAGTCGGAATATTATCAACAGTATCAAACCCTACTTTCGAGCGAACGGCTGCATCAGTTTGCGAAAGCCCATCAGCTGGAAATCGTCTTCTGCCTGCATCCGAACATGCAGCAGTACACGAGCCACTTTGAAGACTTGCCGATTACGGTCATTCATCAAGGGGAACGCGATGTACAAGGTTTAATGAAAGAAAGCCTGCTTCTTGTGACCGATTATTCGAGCGTCGCGTTCGACTTCAGTTTCTTGAATCGTCCGGTTCATTACTTCCAGTTCGACCCGATCCGGTTCATCGGACCAAAAGGTTCTTATCTCGATCTGGAACAGGAATTGCCGGGCCGGATTTCATCAACGCTTGATGAACTGTTTGAAGATCTTGAGGCAACCGCCGCCCGTTCATTTGCGATGGCACCTGAATATCAGGCACGTGCTGCAGCCTTCTTGCAACCGGTCGAATCGTCGTACTCGGAAAAAATTCTGCAGACAATCATCGATTATAAAAAGAAACGGAGTTGGATTGAACAGATTCAGACAGCGGAAGCGGCCAACATTCTTTTCCGCCTGTATCGCCGGAGCCGGTTCTACTTCCCATCGATGAAATTTGCCTACCGGTTGATGCAACGATTGCCGGTTGACCCGAAACTCGTCGTCTTTGAGAGCGGACTCGGTAAACAATACTCCGACAGTCCACGCTATATCTATGAGGAACTGAAACGCCGGAATCTCGACTATAAAGTCGTCTGGGTTTATCATAAACGGCTTTATCTCGGGGACCCGAACGCCAAGGTCATCAAGCGGTTGTCACCGGCCTACTTCTATTACCTGGCGACGGCGAAGTTCTGGGTCAATAACCAAAACTTCCCGCATTACTTCCGACGCCGTGAAGAAACGACGTACATCCAGACCTGGCACGGAACACCGCTGAAGAAGATGTTGTTTGACTTGGATGAGATTCATGGACGAGACGAGGGGTATGTCGAACGGGTGACAAACTCGATCAAACAGTGGAGTGTCCTCTTGTCACCAAGTGCGTATGCGTCGACCATCTTCAAAAGTGCCTTCCGGTACGAGGGACCGATTTTCGAATCGGGTTATCCCCGGAATGATCTGTTCTTCTCGAACAATCAGCCGAAGACCATCGAGACGATCCGAACGAAACTGCAACTGTCGGATGACAAAAAGGTCATCTTATACGCGCCGACCTTCCGTGATCACCAGTCGCTCGGCAACGGAAAATTCTTCTTTGATTATCCGTTTGATTTCGACCGCGTCGCGGAAGCGCTCGGAGACGAATATGTCTTCTTGATCCGGACACACGTCCTCGTGACGAAGAAGCCGAGCATTCCGGCTGAACATTGCGAACGCTTCATCGATGTCACCAGTTATCCGGATATTCAGGAACTGTACTTGATCACGGATCTGTTGATTACGGATTATTCGTCCGTCTTCTTTGATTTCGCGAACATGAACCGTCCGATGTTCTT
>NZ_JACSMS010000023.1:0-5944 GCF_018618795.1 Exiguobacterium sp. s192
TATTCTTACCGTATTCTACTATTACCCGCAAGTCGAGTGCGACTTCACGTTCTCCTATTTCAGCACCTACACCTTTTGTGATATCTTCCGTGCTTCGAAGACGATCTGTCAAACCACTCATAAAGCCACCACTCATTGATAAAATGCCTTGTACTTCATTTGAAGATATACCAGCAATTTTTTTTATTACTTGATCTTCAAAAGTTAATTTGTTTTTGCGTGCCTCTTCATTTTTTACAGTTGTATCTAATGATTCGTTAGCCATTATTATTATCTCCTTTTAAATTAAATTTATATGTGAATCAGTCTCGATTAAAAAACTGAATCCATCCTTTAACATCAAGTGCACCATCACGCCACTGTCCAATTAAAAAACCAGTTAATGCGAAAGTAAAAAGCAGTATTGTCGCTCCAAATCCTATGGTTAAAAATAGAATTGCAATTAAAATTCCAAAAAAACTTCCAACCAAACGAAATCTATACGGGTAGAGTTGTTCTTTTTTACTCATATTTTCTCCTCTTCTATATGACACGTTCAGATGTTTTAGTTTTCGTATCACTAATTTTAACTGTGGTATTTGTTACGGGTAATTCTAGAAGTGATTCGACAGAACGTTTTGTATGGTCTTGAATATCTTTCCCAATGGCTGGTAAATCTTCTTTTCCAAAAACAGAACAGTTAACTATAAGTGAGACACTTTGCTTTTTGGAGTTTATATTAGCTAAAACATTTGGTGTTCTGACACCGTCAATTCCACGTATTGATTCGATAGCAGTTCGTTCGATTGTCTCACGTGAAATAGTTATAATTCCATCTCCTGTTTGAATCAGCAAACGTTCTCCCTTCGAACGACTAAATAAACCAGTAAACAGTAGCACAAGAAATACGAAAGCTAAAAATCCACCGATGGATAGAATCGTATAGCTATACCATTGCTCGTTTTGCCATTTTTCTATCACAGGGCTGATTTTGGGAACATCGTAAGTACTTATTACTAAAAGTCCAACACTTAATATTCCTAAAACACCTACTATTACGAGAAAAAGACGATTAAATCTATTCATATACGAATCTCCTTTTCATACTAAATATTAAAAAGTTATTTTATGTATATATAAATAAATTAACTTTTTAGTTATATAAACATTACATTCCCGTTCTCGTGAACATGAAAACATTATTTTAAAGTAGTTTAGAATAATAAAAGGTGGTTGCTAATTTTAATGGCAACCACCTTTTATTATTTTTGACGAAAACTATCAAATATAAGACGCTATTTATGGCAAATTTATGTTTATAAGCATGAAGATAAAACGAATTAAAAGATAAATTGGTACCAAAAATACTGCAGTCATCAGTCCTTGTTTTGCTGCATCCAGCCATTCTGTCTTGATGATTTTCCATCTAACGCTCGAGATCTTGCTCGAAAGACTTGTTGTGATTTCGTTTAGGTGCTGTTCGTGCCTGCTCTTGAGACTGCTCATTTCGGTCTCGATCTTCTGTGTGTTGTCTTGGAGAATTTGCTTCAGTTCGCTTTGTTGCGCGATGATGCTGCTGTTGGCCTTCTCGCTCGTTTGTTTGAGTTGATCGATGATCAGTTTGTGGCTGCTGTTCAATTGATCGAGGTGTGTACCCTGTATGTTCTTCAGCTGATCGTGAAGGACTTGCTGGTTCTTGCTGAGTTGGCTCGAGTACGTTTCGATTAATGCCTGAAGTTGTCCGTTTATTTTGCTGGTATGCTCTTCGAGTTCCTTGCTTCGACTGCTCAAGCTTTCGGTTGAATTCTTCATAATCAAATGCGTCACTTCTTCGGTGTCCTTGCTGATCTGAACGAGGTTCTCGATTTCCTGTTGGAACGTCATTTCCTTCTGGACGACCTCCTGCAGGACGGTCGACAGATAGCCCTCGACGGCTCTCAGACGCACCAGAAGCTCCTGTTCGTTCTGAATCAACGGTGCTTGCGTTTGGTGTGATGTCGCTTCCTGCTCGTTCTCCACGTGATACTCCGGTGTGTCTTCCGACTTCACCATCGCTTGTTCTTTCGCATTCAATTGGTCTTTCAAACCCATCCTTGATGACCTCCCTCTCATAATCGGCCCCTAGTTTGTTATCTCTTACTCGTTTTTTGTTCGTATGGTCGTAGTACGTCGTCGTGTTTCCCCGTTCTCGTACCTCGATATTGTGAGCCTTCAACAGATATACCTTAAATTCATCGTAACTATTCGTGGATTTCTTCGATTCTTCGATGTTCGTTCGGATCTCGTCCTTCCAAGAGGTCTTGCCCTTCTCGAGAAGGGCTTTCTCCGTCAATGTATAGCGAACTGGAGCGTCCTTTTTCATGATGATGGACAATCCTCGTTCCTGACAGAGCCGATCGCTTTCCTCGCGAATCCGATGAAGATCCTTTTTCGAAGATTGATACTTGCTGCCACTCTCGAAATTCACGGCATTGATGATGATGTGATTATGAATATGCTCCTTGTCCGTATGCGTGTAGATGACGGCTTCATGCCCTTTGGAGATGGCTCGAGCGAGTTCTTGCCCGATCTCGTTCGCTTGTTTGGCTGTCACTTCCCCTGGCTTAAAGGATTGAATGACATGATGGGCTTGAATCCCGTCCGGTTTGCCCCATAATTCTCTCGTCGCCTTCATCTGAGACTTGGCATACTCCGGTGGACACTCGACCCCTGATCGTTCTTCTGCCCGTTTCTCAGCGTAGGAAATGAGCTTGTTGGCTACTTTTGTATTGCCGAGTTGAATTGTTGCCATATCTGATTCAACTCCTTCTGAATGTTTTCCAGTTCTTCTTTCGGTACTGATTTGCCCTCATTTGCGTGTTTGGTCATCTGGTTTACGTTGTTCCCGATGGCACGCAATTGACGGGCCATCTCAAATGCGCCCTCTCGATCGATCTTCGGTGGTCGCATTCTCGATCCTTGTGCCTGCTTTTTAACATAAGCCGGCACACTCATTTGAAAACTTTCTGCTATCTCAGAAAGTTTCTCAAATTCGACTTCACTCACTCGAAAATTGACCTGTCGGTTCTCTTTTCGGTTCGCCTTCACAACAACCGCCCCCTCTGAATACGTACGAATTATGCCTCGAAAGATGGACGAGTAAAATCCTTTTACTCGTCCATCGTATTCGATTCATAGAGGGGTTGGCAAGCTTCGTATTTGCTAGCCACTTCGTGTCGCACATACAGCTTGTCGGGGGTTTCCCCGAGCCCCTTTCTCTAAAAAATTAGAGACGGTTCTTTCGTCTTGGGAGACGAAAGAAGCTACTTCCTTGAGGAAGTAGCTTAGTAGATCGCTTTAAAGGATTCATTGTATAAGACTGTCAAAAAGGAGTATTCCTTTTGAAAGTCTTATACAAATATTGAATTCGTGTATTGTCAGAAAAGTCATGTAAGCGTACAATAAGCAGTAACAAAATATGGACGAAAACACAAAAAACGCCACTTCTCCTATCTACTTGTCGCCAAACGAGTAGATGATCAATGAAGTGACGCTTTTGAATAGCGAGTGTTCAAGCACTAGCTATTGATCGTTGAAGACACACGACACGTGGCTTCAACTTAGATGAACTTATCATACTAAGGAAACCTATACTTTACAAGGTTTTAGTACAGAAAAAGGACATCGTTCAGTAGCGAGTTTTGCGAAACCTGCTATCGAACGATGTCCTTTTTGTTTTGGTTTTACATATAAAAGAGGTCAGCACTCGCTCTTTAAACGAGTAGGTTCATCTAGCCGATGCAGTAAAATAGATCGGTCATCACCGCAGTTCCAGTAGGTGGTGCGACGTTAGCAGGGGAAGGACGGAGAGCCCTGTACATAGCCTAAGTCCCGAAGGGATACGGTAAAGATCGTTGAGAGGTTCAGACGGGGTCATATGGTACGAGACCGTAGGCAGTCCCACGACAAACGGTGGGGAATTTCCTAGTAGGCGGCTGTATGATTGCTGTGACACGACCTGAGGTGGCTTCTGGCCACCTCAGAGTGGATTATATGACGAGTCGCCGAAAGGCAGCAAGGTAGGGCGTGGAAACGCCTTGTGTGCGCGAGGATGCGCAGTGAGTCATATCGTGGGGGCGTGATTCCCCTGCAGTCTTGGAACGCCTAGACATACGGATACCTCGTCCTACACTGGACGCAGAAACGTTGGGCAGATTTAATCCTTTTATTTTCAAGGGGTTAGTCTGCCCATCCAGCCGTTTTCCTCGCCTGCCTCCCGCAGTATGCACATGCTCTTCTAGTGCAGCAAGTCTTTTAGAGTAAAAAAAGGAAAAGAAAATGCAGGAAAGATAAAGATCAACGACTGGAGAACATGTCGTTCGAGGAACGTTGAAGGAGTGAGCGTAGCGAGTCCATTCAATGTGACGCAGTACGCCAGCAAGCGAAGTGAAGGCGTAAACGCCGAAAACGGAGTGCGGTAGGATTTTACTAAACATAAAAAAAGAGACTATGTTAATAGCCTCTTGATCTGTTATTTGTATTTTGGTTTTACGTACTTCGCTTGTTTTGTGACCTTATTTTTATAGAAAGTTGAACTTACATTTGGTAGTGAAACTTTAATTTTTTGAATCTTTAGATCTGCATATCCAGCAATGCGACTATATTTCTTTTTATTAGCAGGTATTGTAGTAGTAGTTCCGTAGTTTTTAGTGAAAGATGCGCCTACATCTCCAAATTTAGTTGCAATAGTTGTAGAGAATGTATCTGACTTCCCTTGACTTAAAGTATACGAACTTGCTTTTGCCCAACTTGGTGTATATTTGGAATAGGCAAGGAATTTCATTTTTTTGTATTCTGTTCCAACTACTGTTTCTCCTATTGCTCCTGCTGCTGTTATTGATTTAAGTCCTACATCTTGGGTTGCAGTTGGTAAGTTAGAGTAGGTGATGTATAACTGCATGTCTTCTTTACTTTCAAAGAAAGATTCAGATCCATCTTCTTCTACAATTTTTAAGTTGTCAAAGTCTACTGTGCTTAGAAGATCGTTACTTTCTAACCCTGTTTGTTCTGAGCTTACATTCGTATCATCCTCATTTGCCTGGACGGGATTTAGCTGAAATCCTACTGTTAAAAACAATGCACTGCTTGCTAATAGAGAAGATTTGATTAGTGGATTCAATTTAATTCCTTCTTTCTGATTTTGGATTTTCGAATGTTTTTTTCTCTCTTTTTTAACAATTCTTTTCCATTGTGACACAAAAAGATGGTTTCATCACCCTATTTTACAAAAAAACTTTTTTTTGTTAGTGTAACGTTATGCTTAAATACGTTTATAAAAATGAATTTTTAACGGAGGTTTTTATGGAGAATCAAAAAAGAGTTTTTATAACAACAGCTGAAGCAATCTTACTAGTCAGCACATTTTTTATGTGGATGTACATTGCTCAATTCATAGCGATTATATTCGAATTCAAGCATATCTTTGAACGTAATTCGATCTGGTATCTGCTACCAATCATTACCTTTACACTATTCCTTGTGTCGTTTACTAGACGTAGAAAAACTGAATAAGAAGAGAGTATATAAATAATAAAAAGCCATCAGCTTCTTCAGAAACTGACGGCTTTTTATTATCCTTATGACGCAGTACGTTAACAAACGAAGTTCGTAGAAAGAAAAAGGAACTTACGCTTTTTCTTTTTTTGGTTTATTCCTCTTCATTCGTTGTTCGATGTAGATCAAAGAAAAAGCAGTCACTAATAAGGCTGTTGCTTTGATTAACATAGGGATTAGTTCTTTGTTGGAAGAAATGTATTTGCTCATGTAGTAGTCGACAAGAACGAGCAATATGAAGTAGATAAAGTACCGAAGGTAACGTATTTGAAGCCACTCCTTATGAAATATGAGATAAATTCATGCTACATCAAAAAATGAATTAGAGTGGTCAGAAATCAGTAGAAAATCCTATCGTTGCGTGAAATGACAA
>NZ_JACSMS010000024.1:0-4450 GCF_018618795.1 Exiguobacterium sp. s192
GTGCCGGCTATGTTTTTAAAGGTTTTTTGTTTTGTGATTGCCTCAATCCTAAGGATTGAGGCAATCACTTATGTTGGGTCTTGAACTTTCGCTGTATCCAGCGACCGTCGATCCGACGGCAATCTTGACCCTCGGAGAGCGCACCTTTACGAAGTAAAGTATAGTGCGCTATACTACACAAAAATCAAGAGCGAAGACAGGGGGGCTTTCTATGGGTTCTAAGTTGGTTTGTAGAATGCAGAAGGTAAAGAAAAATGACGTAAAAGGCTATCAGATCCACAATCAAAGAGAACGAGAAAGTAAGACCAATCCTGACATTGACGCTTCACTATCCCACCTCAATCGAGACTATATCAACGCTCAACACATCAGCTATATGGAGAAATGGAAAGAAATATTCGAATCCCAAAATGAGAGTAAACGTGCCTTAAGAAAAGATGCGGTGTTTTTGAATGAGTTCGTGGTTGGCTCTGATCGTGATTTTTTTAAGGACATGGATCAATCAGAAAAAGAACGGTTCTTCAAAGTCTCTACTGATTTCTTCAAAGATCGCTATGGAGAACAAAATGTCTTATATTCCGTCGCCCATTTCGATGAATTAAAGGGTGCTGGCGCTCATGCTCATATCGCTATCGTACCCATGCGAGACGGCAAACTTCAGAGCAAAAACGTGTTTGACCGGAACGAACTGAAGGCATTGCAATCAGAACTACCTCAATACCTTCAGAAGCATGGATTTGATATTGAACGAGGGAAAGAAGGTTCGAAGGCACAGCACATCGATACAGCCACGTACAAGATCCTCAAATCTCAAGAAGCAGTTCTGATGGCCGAACAGCAGCGGGAAACGATTCAAAGCGAAACGAAGCTACTTGAAGCCAAAAGAGAGAGCTTGAAAGAGTTGTTTGACAAAGTAGAACGGATTGATAGCGTTGAATTCCAAGAACAAAAGACGGTGTTCGGTAAGGAAACGGGAAAAATCTTGATAGATCGAGAGGATTTTGAGGAAATGCGAAACCTTGCGATGATGACTGTTCCCGAAATGGAATTTAAAAACGAGGAATTACAACGAGAAGTGAATATTCTACAATCGAAAATCGAGGAAAAAGACGATAGGATTGCTAGTCTCGAAAAGAAATATGAGATTGGGATGAACAATCTTCAAAAGAAGTACGAGAGGGCGTCTGCCCAAGCAGAACGCTACAAAGAGGGCTTGGATGACGTTGTAGAAGAACTGGTAACAGAACGTTTAGAAGAGAAAGTGAGTGAATTGAAGGGGCATCATGCAAAAGATCTGGAGAGACAAATGTCGGATACTAATATGTTTGCAGAAGAAGCGGAGAAATTGGAGCGTAGACTTACGACCATGACAAAGCATGCCAACGCTCTAGAGGACGAATATAGTGGGCTTGAGAAGGAACATGACGAACTCAAAGTGACCAATAAAGAGTTAGTCGATACAAATAATAGTTTACATGCAGAATTTCAAAAAATGTTCCAAAGCGTAAAAGAGATGAAAGAACGTTTCGATAAACTTGTCGAAGAAAGAGTAGCAGACTGGAAACATGTCATGAGAGCGTCCATTCATCGGGCAACAAGAGAATGGTTGGTTGACAAAATGCCCGAAAATCAGAGAATCGTCCTCGATCATACGATTGATGTAAAAAAAATCAATCAGAGATCCAACGAACTAATTCCGGAATTGACTAAAGAACGAGAAGCTGTCATCGAAAAACGTCTGCGAGATCGCGAAATGGATATGGAACGATAACTCTTGATATATCAGCACAAGCAAAAAGCCCCTTTTCAGGGGCTTTTCTTCGTAAAATGCCTTGCAATCGCACTTTACTTTTCTTCGTTTCGCTCCGGATCAGTACTATCGTCATAGTAATTGAGGAGCAAACTTTTTTTGTGTTCTGAACCCTTCATCATGATTTTAGGGCTTACCTGCCAAACGCCATTTTGAACTTTCGTTATGAACCCTTTTTCTTGTAGTTTTTTCATAACCGTCGCAATTGTACCCTTAGCTGCCCCAACATCTTTCTGTATTTTAGCGTAAGTTCCAATAAAAGTGTTATTCGCTTGCTCTGTGTTTTCCAGTATGTAAACTAGAATATCCACTTGCCGGCTGTCTAAAACTCCAAGAACTTGAAGGAAATCCACTAGGTACAATTTCCAAAATTGCTGTTGTCCTAATGCCCTTTTAGTAATTTGATCGACTTCGATCAACTCTCCAGTTTCTTCATCTCGAAATTTTTTTCTCTGTGTTCCTAACAAAACTTGAGTGTCAGCATGATATTGCATATTTTTATCCATTTCTTACCTCCTCCTTTATTAAAACATAAAACAATAGACCGGAAAACACAACAATAAAATAAAAACGGTCTAATTCAATTAGACCAACGACTTCAATATATTGAAGTGCACAGTACAATACATTGAACTGCTATAAATCACTAAAACCTAGTAATACCAACGGTTTAAGCTACTTTTTTAAAAATATCCCTCTTTTCTAATCTTTAATGCCGTCTTTTTGAAGGTCAGTATAGGGGGCAAGTTCAACTAAAACACTGAACGCACTCATTCCGGCTTTTAAGCCTTCATTTCGCTTGTCGGACTGTCAGACCGCTGGATGTGTCTCTCGCTACGCTCAAGAACCTCCACCGATCTTCCAGTACACATGAACCTGTCGAATATTATCTTTTTCACTCGTGACGAGGGCTTTAGTCTTTTTTTTGCTCTTTAAAATCGATTTTAAGGGCATTTACGGCTTGAGCCGTACAAAAGACTGTCAGAACGTGGCGATGGGGCTTAAAATCGAAATATGAGCGTTCTAGACGCAATCAGGAGGCGATTTGATGAAAGTGGATTTGAATCCGGCGAATTACTATTCGGAAAAGTGGGCTGCCATTGAAAGATTGAAGCATCTTCAGCTTGTCGAGGGTCTGACAATGAACGTAGAAACGCTAGAAGTAGATTCGGAAGGACGGATCTTGCTCGATAATGGAAATCAATTGCATAGAGAATGGTTTGAAACAGAGTAGTCAGTTTTTTGGGGATTTTTCCTCAAAAACTGACAGTTTTTTTTAATGACAGTTCGTTGAGGCTGTTCGTTCTTCTTTTGGGACAGTATAATTAATTATAATGTTTACGTTTGTCAACGCTTGTTATTTTTGATAAGCGTAATACACTATTATCAAGGCTGAATCAGAACTCAAAACACTACCGTTCTTTAGAGAGGTGGTGATGCGAGCATGAAAATAATTTTCGAGTTATCGATCGATCCGATGACGATTTTTGTACTGTGGAGTTTCTTATCGACTGGAAGCCTTCCGCCAACAAAAAAGCCCTAACCATTATGGTTAAGACTTTAGCCAAAAAAACTGTTCTGATTCAAGACTCAAACGTTGCAGCGTTTGGGTCTTTTGCCTTTTCAAGACATATCATTATTTTTTACGTTTGTA
Organism: Exiguobacterium sp. s192; assembly: GCF_018618795.1. Classification (NCBI taxonomy): domain Bacteria; kingdom Bacillati; phylum Bacillota; class Bacilli; order Caryophanales; genus Exiguobacterium; species Exiguobacterium sp. s192. Next base: position 3,465 of record NZ_JACSMS010000024.1, read on the forward strand.
GCAAAAAATAATCGAGATACTGTTAGAAAGGTAACAACATCTGTTGTAGAAAATATACCACTTGTTATGTTCAAATGCATCATCCACATGTACACAAAAAGGATCATATTCTTCTGAAAGGTATAAGAATGTGTTCAGAATGGATCATATTCTTATTGTAGGAGGACATATAGATCAAGAGCACGATGATAAATGATAGCGAAACGATTTATGCCGTAAAGAAGAGTTTATTTCGAGAACTCCCCCAAGAACACTTAACCCAAGTGGCTCCCAGAGGGGCATAGCCCATCGGAGCCGTTGGGTTTGGGGGTTTGGGGGAGAGAGGCTCGAAGTCAACTCTTCTGCGGAATAAAAAGTGAGCGGTATCTTTACCAAGACTAAAAGTAATCCAAAAAATGAGTAAGCATAAAAAAACGTAAGCATAAGTTAGCATGAGCAGGAAAAAATAGTAAGCATAAATGCAATGAGTATGGTAACAAATCAAAAAACTTATTGTGAAGGACGTGCTAACTATGTTGGAAATTGCATCAGATGTGTTGGAGTATGGGTCGTATTTAACTACTGGATTGTTGGCTTCTATCGAGTTGTATCGCATTTTTAAGGATTGGATAGATCGAAGAAATAATGGCAGCAATAGTAACCCGTAATCAAAAATAAAAAGTAGGTGTCTCATATTGAGACACCTACTTTTTATTTCGTGCTCTCTACATAAATCGTTATCAATAAATGCATTAGCATAAATACTTGGATGATGATCATGCTACGCCACCTCCTTCTTTTCAGACCTTCAGACTTTGAGTCGGTCCTGTGAAACAAGGACGAAATCTTTAATCTTTAAATCTTTAAAAGAAGGCACGTAGTGCCGGCTATGTTTTTAAAGGTTTTTTGTTTTGTGATTGCCTCAATCCTAAGGATTGAGGCAATCACTTATGTTGGGTCTTGAACTTTCGCTGTATCCAGCGACCGTCGATCCGACGGCAATCTTG
>NZ_JACSMS010000025.1:0-3115 GCF_018618795.1 Exiguobacterium sp. s192
AATAGCGAACGAAGACAATGGAAACTACAAAAGATGACTCCGGTACAATACCGAAGCCATCTCATAGCATCTTAAAACGTTAAGGGTGCTTTTATTAAACTGTCCAAACTCTAGGGCTCAGTTCAATCACAAGATTTTGCGGTGCTTTTTCTAAATATGTATTAACGTAAAGAGGGGTAAAAATTTTCTTGATTTCTTCAATCTTTTGTTCGTAATACGTTGAACTAGTGACTATGTCATGAATGGTATCTGAGTTAATTTTAATATTATTTACTTCTACCTCTAATTTACCTTCAATAATGGACATAAAGAAACTGTCACAAACACTGGTGATAATATCATCAGTTTCAGCATATCCTTTTCTTAAGTATGGAATGATAATTTTTAGTCCTCTTGTAGTTTTTGAAAATACTTCGTGGAATTCATTTTTAAAAGGCATAAATTTAGTAGATGTATCATTATCCTGCTGAAGCTTAGCAAAATAGCCGCTCGCCCGGTAATATTGATCTTTGTATGCATGTTCAATTAATTGAATCGTTCCTCCCAGGTGTTGTTCCCCGTTTTGATCACAGTTAGCAAAAAACATAAGATGAATATCAGACGCCGCATTAGATGCAATTTTCCCTACTCCGTGTGACCCTCCCCGCGCAGTCTCAATTGTGCTGTCGGATTCTTCAAAATGAACTCCTTTGTTATATGCATAAATTCCCCACGTATGTTCTTTTGAATTACTTTGACCGTAACTTGCACCTGTAAGACCTTTAGTATTTTGATCTTCAAACGAGATATAAGATACAGATCTTTGATCAACTTTATTAAGCATGTGACGAATAGCTTCTTTTGTGTAACTGTTTCGCCCCTGTAATGCTCTGATTCGATCAATCAATTCTTCGTTACCCGGAATACATCTTGTTTCCAGTTCACCTGTTTGAATCTTTACACTTACAGGACCTTCATAACTTTTAAGTTTTCCATCAAGTGAATTCTGAATATTTTCTCGCACTAATCCGGTTACTTTCATATCATAAAATCTTTCAAGAACTTTATTAAAATTTGATTCTTCAATGTTAGGTATCTTTGAAAATCTCCAGTAATTCGTTTCATTTAACAGCACTTAATTTCACCTCTAATTTTAATTTCATTATTTCCTCATTGTTCCAATTATACGGTATAGGTTATCATAGATCTATATTTTGAAAATTATTGTAATTACTCTATTTAATTTTAAATATATTTAATTTTAATTAAAGAAAGCAGGCATCTCATATGGCAATTAAAAATTATGCTTTTAAAACTTTAGGAGCTTTTATTCAGGAAAATACATATCATATTCCAGATTATCAGCGTGAATACTCATGGGAAGAATCTCAAATTTTAGATTTTTGGAGTGATTTGAAAGCACTTCGAGATTCAAATGAAACAGAGCATTTTTTTGGACAAATTGTAGTTCATGATGAAAATGAAGTGGAGAGCAGTACTGTAAAGTACATAATTGATGGTCAACAAAGAACTACGACTTCAATCATTTTTTTAAGCGTTCTAAAAGAATTAGCTTTGGAATTGACTGGGCAGGATATCGCTGATGCGGAAGAAATTGCAGAAGACATTAAAATTAAATTTATTGGTCGTTGGACTCCTTCTAATGATCGCCTTCAATTTAAACCGGCTTTGACCGATTCAGACTTTTTTAGAACTTTTATTCAGGCACGCACCAAAAGTTTTGATGAGCAGAAACCTAAAAATCGTGCTCAAAAAAGAATGAAAGAAGCTTATTTATTACTGGATGAAAAGTTGCGGGACGAGATTAATGGTATTTCTCCTCAAGATCAATTTATTATTCTGAAAGAATTTTTCACTTCTTTTATCAGCAAGTTCAAGGTCATGTATGTTGAAACCTCTTCTCTTGAGGAAGCATTTATTATTTTCGAGTCTTTGAATGCTAGAGGTAAGGGTTTAGAAACATCTGATCTGTTGAAGAATCATTTATTCAAAACTTCAAAATCGCAAATAGAGTCTGTTAAAAATAAGTGGGAAAAAATCGCTGATAATATTGGTACTTCTGAAGCAACAAAATTCATTCGTTATTATTGGAATTCTATTGAAACATTTACGCGAACCCAAAACTTATTCCGTAGAATGAAAATGAAAATAAATACTGAAGGTCAAGTAATTGCACTAATCAGCAATCTAGAAAACCTATCCGATGTATATACAACACTTAATACAAATACTGGTACTAGTGTATTTAATAACAAATCTTTAAATGCATCCTTAAAAAATTTGAGAACCTTTAACGCTACTTCTTTTTATCCAATTGTGTTTGCTATGTATTTAAAAAATTGGGATGAAGAAGATATTTTTGACGTGATCTCTTCTATTGAAAAATTAATTTTCCGGAATATCATTATTGCTAAAAATGCTGCCAATAAATATGAATTGATTTTCGCTGAATGTGCTGTTGCTATATCTACTAAAAATGCAACTAAAAACGATATTGTAAATGATTTAAACAACTATAAAATTTCAAATGAAGCATTTAAAAATCACTTTTCGACTTTGGAAACTAAGAATAAGCCAATTATCCGGTACATTTTAAAAGAAATTAATAATTTAAATTCGACTAATGAAACTATTATTTCTGATTCTGTCGATGTTCATATCGAGCATATTCTCCCACAAACAAAAGGAGAATGGATTATTTATGATCACGAAGACTTCGTAAATAAGCTTGGTAACCTTACTTTATTGGGAAGTGAGTTCAATAGAAAAATTTCGAACAGTTTATTCGACAACAAAAAGAAAATGTATCAAAAAAGCGAAATAAAAATCACACAAGACTTATTAACATATTCAGATTGGGGAACAACAGAAATCAATCTTCGTCAAAAACGCTTTACAGATCATGCCTTAACTATTTGGTGATCATGCTTTTAAAACAAGCCTATTATTTTGATTAATTAAATTAAAAAAGCCATTTGAGTACATTATCTGAACTGAGCCCTAGAGTTTGGACAGTTTAATAAAAGCACCCTTAACGTTTTAAGCTGCTATGAGATGGCTTCGGTATTGTACCGGAGTCATCTTTTGTAGTTTCCATTGTCTTCGTTCGCTATTG
>NZ_JACSMS010000026.1:0-2919 GCF_018618795.1 Exiguobacterium sp. s192
TTTTTATAACCATGTCATTAGACGTGTGTTCTTAGAATACCAAAATGCTAGATCAAGGTATGAAGGGCGTACGGTGGATGCCTTGGCACTAGGAGCCGATGAAGGACGCGACGAACAGCGATATGCTTCGGGGAGCAGTAAGTATGCTTTGATCCGAGGATTTCCGAATGGGGGAACCCACCATCCGTAATGGGATGGGACATGTTACATGAATACATAGTGTAACGTGAGGCAGACCCGGGGAACTGAAACATCTAAGTACCCGGAGGAAGAGAAAGCAAATGCGATTCCCTGAGTAGCGGCGAGCGAAACGGGAACAGCCCAAACCGGAGAGCATGCTCTCCGGGGTTGTAGGACACTCTATACGGAGTCAAAAAGGAAGACAGTAGGTGAACGACCTGGAAAGGTCGGCCGAAGAAGGTGACAGCCCTGTAGCTGAAACTGTTTTCCCTCCAGAGTGGATCCTGAGTACGGCGGGACACGTGAAACCCCGTCGGAATCCGGGAGGACCATCTCCCAAGGCTAAATACTCCCTAGTGACCGATAGTGAACCAGTACCGTGAGGGAAAGGTGAAAAGCACCCCGGAAGGGGAGTGAAATAGATCCTGAAACCGTATGCCTACAAGTAGTCAGAGCCCGTTAATGGGTGATGGCGTGCCTTTTGTAGAATGAACCGGCGAGTTACGATAGCGCGCGAGGTTAAGCTGATGAGGCGGAGCCGTAGCGAAAGCGAGTCTGAATAGGGCGCCATAGTGCGTTGTCGTAGACCCGAAACCAGGTGATCTACCCATGTCCAGGATGAAGGTCAGGTAACACTGACTGGAGGTCCGAACCCACGCACGTTGAAAAGTGCGGGGATGAGGTGTGGGTAGCGGTGAAATGCCAATCGAACCTGGAGATAGCTGGTTCTCCCCGAAATAGCTTTAGGGCTAGCCTCGAGGTTGAGAGTTCCGGAGGTAGAGCACTGATTGGACTAGGGGCCCCCACAGGGTTACCGAATTCAGTTAAACTCCGAATGCCGGCAACTTATACTCGGGAGTCAGACTGCGAGTGATAAGATCCGTAGTCAAGAGGGAAACAGCCCAGACCGCCAGCTAAGGTCCCAAAGTGTATGTTAAGTGGAAAAGGATGTGGCGCTGCCTAGACAGCTAGGATGTTGGCTTAGAAGCAGCCACCATTCAAAGAGTGCGTAATAGCTCACTAGTCGAGTGGCGCCGCGCCGAAAATGTAACGGGGCTAAACATACCACCGAAGCTGCGGATTCCGTAAGGAATGGTAGGGGAGCGTTCCAAACCGCTGTGAAGCTGTACCGTAAGGAGCAGTGGAGCGTTTGGAAGTGAGAATGCCGGTGTGAGTAGCGAAAAGAGGGGTGAGAATCCCCTCCGTCGAAAGCCCAAGGTTTCCTGAGGAAGGCTCGTCCGCTCAGGGTTAGTCTGGACCTAAGCCGAGGCCGAAAGGCGTAGGCGATGGATAACAGGTTGATATTCCTGTACCACCGATCCACCGTTTGAACAATGGGGGGACGCAGGAGGATAGTGACGCATGCGGATGGAAGTGCATGTGTAAGTTTCGAGACCGTCTGATTGGCAAATCCGTCAGGCACCAAAGTCGAGGAACGATGCGGAGTCCCGTAGGGACGAAGGTCACGATTTCACACTGCCAAGAAAAGCCTCTAGTGAGGTGGAAGGTGCCAGTACCGTAAACCGACACAGGTAGGCGGGATGAGAATTCTAAGACGCGCGGGATAACTCTCGTTAAGGAACTCGGCAAAATGGTCCCGTAACTTCGGGAGAAGGGACGCTCTACATGAGTAGAGCCGCAGTGAATAGGCCCAAACGACTGTTTAGCAAAAACACAGGTCTCTGCTAAATCGCAAGATGACGTATAGGGGCTGACGCCTGCCCGGTGCTGGAAGGTTAAGGGGATGGGTTAGCGCAAGCGAAGCTTTGAACCGAAGCCCCAGTAAACGGCGGCCGTAACTATAACGGTCCTAAGGTAGCGAAATTCCTTGTCGGGTAAGTTCCGACCCGCACGAAAGGCGTAACGATTTGGGCACTGTCTCAACGAGAGACCCGGTGAAATCATAGTACCTGTGAAGATGCAGGTTACCCGCGACAGGACGGAAAGACCCCATGGAGCTTTACTACAGCCTGATATTGAGGCTTTGTGCATGATGTACAGGATAGGCGGGAGACGTCGAGACCGGAGCGCCAGCTTCGGAGGAGTCACCCTTGGGATACCGCCCTTCATGCATAGAGTCTCTAACTCGCAGCCGTCATCCGGCTGGAGGACCGTGTCAGGCGGGTAGTTTGACTGGGGCGGTCGCCTCCTAAACAGTAACGGAGGCGCCCAAAGGTTCCCTCAGAATGGTTGGAAATCATTCGTAGAGCGCAAAGGCAGAAGGGAGCTTGACTGCGAGACCTACAAGTCGAGCAGGGACGAAAGTCGGGCTTAGTGATCCGGTGGTTCCGCATGGAAGGGCCATCGCTCAACGGATAAAAGCTACCCTGGGGATAACAGGCTGATCTCCCCCAAGAGTCCACATCGACGGGGAGGTTTGGCACCTCGATGTCGGCTCATCGCATCCTGGGGCTGGAGTAGGTCCCAAGGGTTGGGCTGTTCGCCCATTAAAGCGGTACGCGAGCTGGGTTCAGAACGTCGTGAGACAGTTCGGTCCCTATCCGTCGTGGGCGCAGGAAATTTGAGGAGAGCTGTCCTTAGTACGAGAGGACCGGGATGGACGCACCGCTGGTGTACCAGTTGTTCCGCCAGGAGCATCGCTGGGTAGCTACGTGCGGACGGGATAAATGCTGAAAGCATCTAAGCATGAAGCCCCCTCCAAGATGAGATTTCCCTTTGAGTAATCAAGAAAGACCCCTCAGAGACGATGAGGTAGATAGGTCACGGGTGGAAGCATGG
>NZ_JACSMS010000027.1:0-1670 GCF_018618795.1 Exiguobacterium sp. s192
CTGATATGCTCCCCAAAAAGTAGACAGTTGAAATAAGAAAAACTGTTTATTTTTGAAAGGAGCTTTTTTCTATGTCCAAATTCAAGCGTTCCGCTAGTGAAAAACTAGATGCCATCCAAACCTATGAAGAAGGTGTGTCCACGTTGTGGGAAGTCGCAAGACTCTTCGGGGTTACACAATCGACTCTACTCAGATGGAGACAGATGTATCGTCAAGGCGGTATCTCAGCTTTGGAAAAACGATCAGTATGTACGAAGTATTCCAATGAATTTAAAGACCGAGCTGTGCGCGACGTGCTAGAAAAAGGTGAGCCCGTCATGGACGTCATCATAAAACGAAACATCTCCAGTACGAGCGTACTCAGACGTTGGATTTCAAACTATAATGGTCGTAGTGAAGGCAGATTACTAAAGGAGCGATCCACTATGACCAAAGGAAGAATCACGACATTCGAAGAACGCGTCAGTATAGTCAAGGACTGTCTTAAAAACGGAAAGAAATATAAAGAAACTGCGAAGACCCATCGGGTCTCCTACCAACAAATCTACAAGTGGGTTCAAAAGTATGAAAAAAACGGGATTGACGGACTGATGGATGGCCGTGGACGTATGAAACCTTTTGAGGAACTGACGGACGTGGAACGCCTTTCCATCGAGATGAAGAAAGTTGAGCAGGAGAACGAGCTTCTTCGAATGGAAAATGAGTTCTTAAAAAAGCTAGAGGAGTTCGAAAGGGGGAGAGATTAGACCAAGTTCGAAATTTGGATAAGTACAAGGCTATACAATCGTTGGTGGACCAGTTTGGCTATTCGATTGTCGCCCTCTGTCGTTTTGCGGACGTCTCCCGTGCCGCCTATTATAAATGGTTGAATCGTGTACCGACGGTACGCGAAGAAGAGAATATCATGATCATTGAAGAGCTGACATCTATTCATGAGTCGGTAAATGGAATCTATGGATGTGAGCGAATGGTCCTAAATCTAGATCGCCAATTTAACAGAACTATTAATCATAAACGGGTTCGTCGCTTGATGCGGATCGCCGGCATTCGTTGCGTCATCCGTCGAACACGACCGAAATATATGAGAATCATACCCGGACAAACGGCGGAAAATCTTCTGAATCGTGAATTTAATGCGGAAAAACCGAATCAGAAATGGTTAACAGATATCACAGAATTTAAATACGGTGTCTCAAAAAAGGCTTATTTAAGTGCAATTCTGGATTTGTATGATGGATCAATTCGCTCGTTCGTGCTGAGTCGCTCGAATAACAGTCAGATCGTCTTCGATACGCTCAAACTGGCTCTGGATGGTGATTCGGGTAGTTCCCCTCTTCTTCATAGTGACCGTGGGTTTCAATATACGTCGAATGCCTTTCATCGTATGACTCAAGAAGCAGGGATCACACAAAGCATGTCGCGTGCCGGTAAATGCATTGATAATGGTCCAATCGAATCTTTTTGGGGAGCACTAAAGTGTGAAAGCTACTATCTTCATACATTTGAGAAGTTCGATGAACTTCACGATGCAATCCGACGCTACATTCGATTTTATAATGAGCTACGGTATCAAAAACGATTAAACGGCTTAAGTCCGCTGGAATTCAGGGCTCAAGCCGTTTAAAAATTTTATATTATTTTACCTGTCTACTTGACGGGGAGTAGTTCAG
>NZ_JACSMS010000028.1:0-1432 GCF_018618795.1 Exiguobacterium sp. s192
TGAACTGAACCCTGAATGGTGGACACTTGATAAAAGACCCCATTCGGGGTTTTTTGTGTTTAAAGAAATCGATATACTGTACCTATTCAATTTAGACGGGAGAACTATTCATGAACAGACGCACCTTCAATCCAGATCAAATCAGACAACTTGAAGCGAATCTTCACGTAGCCTCGGTATCAGATCGTACGATTCAATACAAAGGAGAATTTAAGATTCACGCTGTACGTGAGAATTTAGCTGGTAAGCGACCGATTCAAATCTTTGAGGAAAGCGGCTTTGACCTGGACATGATTGGTAAGCGAACAACGAACGAAGCGTTGAAACGATGGAGGAAGACCTATCGCATTTATGGAGAAGAAGGACTCTTGAATGAGAGACGTGGAAAATCAAATCTTGGAGGTCGACCGAAAAAAGACGATTCCGTCGAACGACGCCTTGCGAAAGCTGAAGCACGAATAAAGTACCTCACAGCGGAGAACGAATTACTAAAAAAGCTCGACGCTCTCGAAAGAGAGGCGAAGCATCGAAACTAACCGCATCTGAGCGCTATCAGGCAATCAATATTGTCTTACGGAAACAATCATCTGGGCGGTTCGTGACGGATCTATGTACGCTCGCTGAAGTGAGCCGCAGTGGTTATTACGCCTGGCTCGCACGTACGGATAGTGTTTCCCTTCGGGAAGAACGCGACTATGCGGACTACCTACTTCTGAAAAGTGTTCATGATCGTCACAAGGGAAAAATCGGCTATCGTGGTCTTTACATGGAGATGCTTGATCTTATTGGGGGACCGATGAATCATAAACGTATTTTGCGTCTCATGAGGAAGTTTGGAATCGTGACGAAAATCCGTAGGCAGAACGCTTATCGTAAAATCGCTAAAGCGACATATGAACATAAGACTGTACCGAACCACTTGAACCGTCGGTTCGATCAAGGAGAGCCTGGTAAGGTATTCGTTACAGACATCACTTATCTGCGTATTGGATCTGGGCAAACTGTGTATCTCTCTTGTGTGAAAGATGTCGCTACACGTGAAATTATGGCACATCATTTATCTACAAGCCTCCATATGGAACTTGTCCTTCATACAACGAATAAACTCGCAGAACGACTTCAAGGGAATATACACCCGGAAGCCATGATGCATTCCGATCAAGGATTCCATTATACGCATCCTGCTTATCAAACACGCATCCGTGAGATGGGAATGCTTCAATCCATGTCTCGTAGAGGAAACTGCCTGGATAATGCCCCGATGGAATCGTTCTTTGGGCACTTGAAAGATTATGTCGATTATAAATTAGCATCTGACCTCGATGAGGTCTGTGCCATGGTCGATGCTTATATTGATTATTACAATAGCGAACGAAGACAATGGAAACTACAAAAGATGACTCCGGTACAATACCGAAGCCATCTCATAGCA
>NZ_JACSMS010000029.1:0-1261 GCF_018618795.1 Exiguobacterium sp. s192
CGTCTGGTGACGATAGCCAAGTGGTCACACCCGTTCCCATGCCGAACACGGAAGTTAAGCACTTGAACGCCGAAAGTAGTTGGGGGCTTCCCCCTGTGAGGATAGGACGTTGCCAGGCATACTTTTTTAATAAAGTATTTGACAATTTTGACTGATTGATATAGTATTATAGAAGTCGTCAAGTTACCACGGTCCTGTGGTGTAGCGGTTAACATGCCTGCCTGTCACGCAGGAGATCGCGGGTTCGAATCCCGTCAGGACCGCCATTTTTATTTACCGAATTTTACTTATGGCTTTGTAGCTCAGTCGGTAGAGCAGAGGACTGAAAATCCTCGTGTCGGCGGTTCGATTCCGTCCAAAGCCACCATTTACACCTGCCGGTGTAGCTCAGCTGGTAGAGCAACTGACTTGTAATCAGTAGGTCGCGGGTTCGACTCCTGTTGCCGGCACCATCTTAATATGGCGGTTGTGGCGAAGTGGTTAACGCACCGGATTGTGATTCCGGCATTCGTGGGTTCAATTCCCATCAGTCGCCCCATTTTATGTTTTTAATTTCATATTTTTGTGTCATTAGCTCAGTTGGTAGAGCATCTGACTTTTAATCAGAGGGTCGCAGGTTCGAATCCTGCATGACACACCATTTTTTTATGCGGGTGTGGCGGAATTGGTAGACGCGCTAGATTTAGGATCTAGTGTCTTTGACGTGGGGGTTCAAGTCCCTTCACCCGTACCATTTATAAATGCGGAAGTAGTTCAGTGGTAGAATACGACCTTGCCAAGGTCGGGGTCGCGGGTTCGAATCCCGTCTTCCGCTCCAATTTTTAATCCAATGTAACAACAAATAGCATAATTTGCGGTCGTGGCGGAATGGTAGACGCGCTAGGTTGAGGGCCTAGTGGTGGCAACACTGTGGAGGTTCAAGTCCTCTCGACCGCACCATAGCGCACCCTTAGCTCAGCTGGATAGAGTACTTGACTACGAATCAAGGGGTCGGGAGTTCGAATCTCTCAGGGTGCACTTTTCGGGAAGTAGCTCAGCTTGGTAGAGCACTTGGTTTGGGACCAAGGGGTCGCAGGTTCGAATCCTGTCTTCCCGACCATTATTATTTTCATATCGGACTTTGAAAACTGAACGATGAGGCAAAAAACGTATCTTCGGATACAAACAATGAATGAAGCGCAAGCTTCGTCAACGTGACTTCGGTCACAACAACGAGCAAGTCAAACACTTTATGGAGAGTTTGATCCTGGCTCAGGACGAA